>NZ_CEYAVF010000006.1:52161-109687 GCF_982785585.1 Reinekea sp.
GACCCAACGCATCAATCTGCGCCTCTAAGCGATCGCCGGCGTCTGAGCGAACCGGCACAATGGTAAAAGACAAGGGCATGAGCGGCTTCCTAAAAGATATTTAAGTTTAGCAGAGCAATGACCGCGTGGATTTCTTGATTGTGCCACGCAGCGCTTTAGCTCATCTCATGCAGATTGACAGCAAGCCCCAAGTTGACCGCGGCCTAAAAAACTGTTCATAATATGAGCCTCTCTCCTACTAGATAGCTTGCATCCATGACGCTGCACTCACATTTGTCAAAAGAAGAAAAGTCGGACCCGAGTGCAACCTTTGCGGCGCGGCTGCGGATCCTGGTAGCGGAAAGTTCGGTGTCAGCCTTTGCCCGCAAGGTGGGCCTGAGCGAGAGTTTGATTCGTAAATATCTCAATGGCACTGAACCAAGCCTGTCACGCGCCGATCTGATCGCGCGTCGGGTTAATGTCAGCCTGGAATGGTTAGCCACCGGCTGTGGCTATCAATATCGCCAAGCGGAGGTCGTAGATGAGGCAGCCTTGATGGTCGCCAACCAGATCGCCCAGCAGCTTCTAAGTGCCGATGCCCGCGAACTCGACGAGACGCAAGGCTTAACCTTGCTGGTTTCGATTTACCAGTTTTTACGCGCCCACAAAAAAACCGATGGTTATCTAGATGAACCCGGTGCACGGCAATTCGCCGTGCATGCGCTGGCCTCGATACAGGCGACCGAGCCTCTATAGGGTTTGGCTGGCAATGCACCGATCGCGCGAGCGTTTGGCCTGATACATCAGGCTGTCCACCTTCTGCATCAGTTGTTCTTCGCTCAGTTGCCGCGTTGCCTCGGGGTGGTACTCCACCAGGCCGACCGAACAGCCCAAGCCCAGGTCAGGGTTAACGCCGATCTTCTGCAATGCCTCGGGTTGAAAAAAAGTGTCGATAAAGCGATATAAAATGGCTTCGGTCTCGCCCAGATGGAGGTCTTGAAAACACACCAAAAATTCATCCCCGCCCAAACGATAGAGGTGATCTGCTGAGCGGATCCGAGCCGTCAAATCCGCGCAAAAGGCCTTCAGATATTCATCCCCTACCCAATGGCCGTGGGTGTCATTGACCGACTTAAAGTTATCCAAATCGATAAAGGCTAGGCACAGTGTGCTGACACTCCCGGGCGTCAGTAGGCGCTGTATATCTTCGCTAAAGGCGATGCGGTTGTACACACCGGTGAGCGCATCGTGATAGGCCAGACGATGGGAATCCAAGCGATCGAGTATATACTCGACCGAACGCGATAGGCGCTCACAAATTTTTTGCATAATGGCGCGTGCATCTTGAGAATAGCTGGCCAGGTCGTTAAAAAAACTCAAGCGTAACTGACCAGTGCCACCGATAAACTGCAGGGGATACTGTAAAACCTCTAGGCCAATGCGCTGGTCCAGGACGTTACCCTTGGTGATTTTCCGGTTCAACTCTTGCCCGTCACTGAGGGTCAGTTGTATCGTCGAGCTGTGAACGGTGATGAAATTCTGCAAATTTTGCAGAAAGGCGTCGAGCAACTCCTCCAACGTTGAGCTGCGTATGGCCGAATCGCTAAAGGCCACCAGGGTATGCAATAAACCATTTTCCAGCTTTAGGGCATCGATGCCTAGCTGACGCTGCGCCAGATTGATCGCCTGGCGGGCGTCAACGGTGGTCTGCATCAAGGGTTGTCGGCGGCCCTCTCTAAACCAACCTACTCGGCTGTGCAGATGGTTGGCACGGCATTGTTTTATCCCAATACGAGCCCAGGCTTTGGCCCGGCCCGGTTCATTGAGATCACGCAGATAAACCACCAGCAGGCGCACGGGTAAGAGTTCCAAATGCATATTTTTACCCAACCTGCCAAGTCGGTCGGACAGGGTGGCAAACAGATCTTCGGCCTGATCGACGTCCAAATCTTGTGTGATCAGGCCGATACAGCGAATAAAGGCTTCTCCCTCATGCGATCGCGTTTGGGTTTGGCGCAGCTGCTGATGAATGGCCAAGGGCAGTCGTCGGTCGCCATCTAGGTAGGCCGCTATGGCCTGCAGGGCCAACATCTCCTCCTTGTTTAAGAACCGAATGCCACTCATATTGCGATATTCCATTATCAAAAATATATCGTCTAATAGTGAGATGGTGCTCTGCAGATGATCGGCATAGAAGGCGGTTAGTGCCAAATTGTAGAGGGTGGTACAAATTTGATCGAAATTACCATCGGCCAAAACCAAGGGATAGGCCGCCTCGATGGCCTTGCGCGCGGGACCGCTTTGTCCCAAACCGTTAAGCAAGAAGGACAGGCCGTTGAGCGTATTGTGGATGCGCACTGATAGGCCGCATTGCTTGGTGAGGTTTAGCGCCTTTTGGATATGCGACACGGCCTCCTTCGGCCTGCCGTTGGAGCCAAGCACGATACAGATATGATGATGCGCCGTGGACTGGCCAATCAGGTTGTGTAGCTGTTTAAAGTCCCGAACGGCCGCCAAACACAGGCTGATCAACCGCTCCGGCTGCTCCGCCAGCAAGACCTCATTGAACCACAGAGAGCATTTCACGAAGGCCGCCAAATTAGGCCAGCCCTGCTGGCTCAGCGCCCGTTCCAACTGCTCTAGCCGTTCGGCGTCCAGGTCGAGTTGGCCGTCCATGCAGACACTGAGAAAAATATAAAACTCGGCGAGCAGCTGCTCCTGTGCCTGGTGCTGCTGGTGCGCATAGAACCTGAGGTTGTGAGCGGCCTTGGTGGCAGCTGGGAAGTCCTGCAAGCACAGATATCCGACACAGATGGCCGACATAGTCGCGAGACCGGACGGCACCGCTAAGGCCTCCAAATTGATTTGTTGCAACTCCTGCATATGGATATGGCAGCGTTCGGGATCATTGGTCAGAATCCAGGCAAACATTCTAGCACTGAGAATAGCCGCCTTGTCTTCGAGTACCAGATGTGGCTCAGCCTGGATGCGATCGGCCAAGGTCAAAATTTCATCGGGGCAGTATAGTGCTTGCGCGAACTCTAGATGCCGCCACATCTGAGCGCTCTGGAGTTCTACATGGTAATGCTGGCGGCTCTTAATAGAGCCGCCAGCCTTGTCAGGCACCGTTATATGGCGGCGCTTAATCTGCTGTACAAAACCTTGGATGTTTTTTAAATGTGTAAAGGCCATGGTCGACAAATACAGATGGAGGTGGATCTTGGCGGTAAATCGATAGTCTTCTTGTTGTAATAATTTCAGCGCGGAGGGCGATAGGTATTGCGCGTGGGTAACCGCAATGGTGACCGGCCGAGCGAAGCAGTGCTCGAGCAGGTAGGCCAAGGCTTTTTGCACCTCGATCTGCTCGTAGGAGAGCTCATCGGTATTCAGGGGTTCACGCTGCGCCGGTTCCTGATCGAGGACAAAGCTGCGTAGCACCGGTTTCAATACCGTAAAAAGGTTGGGCAGTTCAAGCACCTGCTCCATATCGGCGTCGGCCTGTTGCAACGCAAAACGGATAATGGACACAAAGGGTTCAAAGGGCAGATGCTGTGCACTGGAGTCGAGGCTGATCTTTAAATCGTAGGGATCGGTTGCGCTTTGGCCCTTAGCTAGGGCCGGGTTTTCCAAGAAGAGGGTGACCGGTTGGGTCGAATTCTGAAAGAAACCAGACATCATGTAGAGTCAATGCAGCAGATGATGAGTTTAAAACTAGTTAAGGGGGGCAAGCCTGTCAATGTTGGAACGCTGAGTGGGTTGGGCTGCCAGCCTGGAATGAACCTAAATAAAAGGGCATAGCGAGCTGGGTTGTCGTAGTGGATGGGGTAGAACCCAACAAAAGCAGAATTCAAATAAACGTATTTATAAATATATTGTGACTGTGTGGCTTTTAACTAGTGGCTTTTAAATAAGCATCACTGTCTGGTGCAAAGGTGGAGTATATAGGTAGTAACGCGCCACCCAAGGCTCGTGCATCAAAACCAATGTTTCCGCATATTATGGTGGGTTTAGACAGCCCTTCCCAATTGTCAGTATGGCAAGCATGGCGAATTGCGTCGACCAGGTAAGTGGTGGCTTTTGCCGGGATGCGGCCATCGATAATCACACCTTCTGGATCAACAAAGGCACAGCCAGAGGCGATTGCATAGGCAATGGCCAAAGCCGCTTTGTCTGCCCAGCGGGTATAAACCAGCCATGTTTCTGGGTTTATTTCACTGGCGCCCTCAAGAAAGATCTTGGCCAGTCCTAGCTGGCTGAGTTCCTGGTCTAGGTGATACAGGGAGGCGTCTGCGATGAGCTGTTTACTGCTGCTCAGGGGTATGGAACCCATAGCGCCAGCATTGGTGTTATGCCCTGCGTATATTTGGTTATTTAAGACCAAGCCACCACCGATAAATGTACCGACATAAAAATATAAAAAGCTCTGCCACTTATGCGGGTTGCCAAAGGTTAGCTCGGCAATGCAAGCTGCGGTAGCGTCATTGGTGAGTGTGGTTGGAATCGTAGTGAGTGCCGCAATCTCTGCGCGAATATTGATGTTGGCCCACGATTTGCGCGCTTCTATCGGGCCTTTAAGCTCTCCCGCCCAGCCATCCATCGAATAGGGCGCCGCCACGCCAATGCCAAGAACCTTTGTATGTTGTTCAGCGGTGAGGCTGCCAAGTATATGATCCAAGCTCCGTTTAATATGGTAAAAAACTTCCTTGGGCTCTGGAAAAGCATAATTGTAAGATAAACGTGAGCGCACCTCTCCGGTAAAGCCAACCAATAATACTTCCAACGAACTGCGACCAATTTTGATGCCTATGCTTAACGCACCATCTGGATTGAGCCGATAAGGCGTAGAGGGTTGGCCTTTGCCACCGCGACGCTTTTCTCCTGCCAGTAATAAATCTTGTTCTTCCAGCCGATTGATTATTATCGTGGCTGTTTGTGGCGTGAGGTTGGTTGCTTTGGCAATGTCGGCTTTGGTTATCCCCCGGGTTTCACGAATAATGGCCAGAATGCGCCGCTCATTATATTGGCGCATGCCGGTCTGATTCGTGCCAGCATTGCGCAATTGGGGGTTTTCCAAATTCATAGTGTTATATGTAACTCGCGTCTTTGTGAACAACCTGATCAACACCCGTGATCATGGATACAATTTCATTGCCATCTGTTTCAGCGGTCAATTTATCGCCAACAATTCGCCCTTGGCGAAAAACAATAATTCGGTCAACTAAATTAAATACTTGGCGTAAATTGTGGCTAATCAGAATCAGGGGTGTGCCCTTCTCTTTCAAGCCACGAATGATGTTTTCCACGCGGGTCGATTCTTGAATACCTAAGGCGGCAGTGGGTTCATCCATAATGATGAGCTTATCGCCCCATCCCGCTGCGCGGCTAATTGCGACACATTGGCGCTGTCCGCCAGACATGCCTCTTAAAGATTGGCTAAGATCAGGAATCTTAACACCTGTTTTTTGTAATAGCTCTTGAGACTCCGCCAACATAGCCTTTTTGTCCATCCAGCTAAATGGACCAAAGTCGAACTTGGTGAGTTCTCGGCCTAAAAATATATTGGTTGGTACATCCAATTCGTCAGCCAGTGCCAGATTTTGGTAGACCGTTTCGATGCCTGCATCACGCGCTTCTAAGGGTGAAGCAAAGTCAACTTCTTCACCGTAGAATTTTACGCTGCCGCGGGTACGCCGTTCAACACCGGTAAGGTTACGCACAAAAGTGGATTTTCCGGCACCATTATCACCTACGATGGCCACATGCTCGCCGGGCGCTAAGATAAAATCAGCATCGTTGAGGGCATGCACGCCGCCATAGTGTTTGGTAAGGCCGCTAATCTCTAAAACGGGATGGGTCATATCTGCCTCCAATGGGCTAAATGTTTCTGTTGAGCTGAGAATGCCGACGAAAGGCACCCCTGTCAATTATTAAGTAAAATTGATTTAATAATTGACAGGGGTGATACAAATGAGCAATGATTCTGTCAGGCCATCTAAATGCCGCAAATACCTGTTCAGCAAATTATATTTTGTAGTTGGCGCCACAGGACGAAAATAAAAACATATCGGAGTATCGATGATGAGCATGAAAATGAATAAATTAATTGGCGCAATCGCCGCAAGCGCTTTGTTGTCTGGCGCAGTCTATGCAGAGTCTATTGGTTATATTACCAAGTCAGCGACTAACTCTGGTTGGATGATGATTAACCAGGGCGCGGCTGATGCAGCGAAAGAGGCAGGCGTTGACCTTATAACAGTAGGACCTACTTTCCAGGGTGACCTGTCTAGTCAGCTAGAAGTGTTTGAAAACCTGTTGGCTCAAGGCATTAAAGCCATTGCCATTGCACCTGTTGATTCCTCAGGCATTGCGCCTGCAGTAAAAGATGCCATGGACGCTGGTGTGGCTGTTGTGGCCATCGACACGGGTGTAAACGGCGCGGCTGTAACGTCATTCGTTGCCACCGATAACTATGCTGTTGCCAAGGTTCAAGGCGCTTATGCCGCTACGTTAGTAAATGATGGCGATGCTATTGTTTATGTAACGGGTAACCAAGCTCAAAGCACGGGTCAAGAGCGCCGTAATGGCTTCACCGAAGCATTCAAAACAGCGCGTCCAAACAGTGAAATTTTAGAAGTACCGACTGAATGGAACTCTGCCCAAGCTCAAGAAGGCGTTGAAGCTATTCTCAATGCGCGTAACGATATTAAGATGGTCGCAAACGCATGGGATGGCGGCACTATGGGCGCTAAAGCTGCAATGGAAAACCTAGGCTTGTCTGCTGGTGACGTGTTGCTGGTTGGTTTTGATGGCGCAACCGATGCCGTTGAAGCAATGGAAGCTGGTTGGGTACATGCCGATACAGCGCAGATGTTGTATCAAATGGGTTATCAAGGCATTAAAGCGGCTGTTGATGCATCAAACGGAAAAACAGTATCTGCCCGTATCGATACTGGTTTCTTCTTGGTAACACCTACGACTGCTCAAGCTTACAAAGACCTGGTTGGTATTAAGTAAATCATAATAAACTTAGTTTATGTAGCATGATAATAGAGCCCGGCGATGCTGGGCTCTTTTATAATTGGAGAAGAGATGAACGTGTTGAGTTTACAAGATAAAGCAATAACCCACCTAGTTTCTTTCTTTCGCAAAGAATGGTCTGGGGCTCTATTAGCTATATTGATTTTATCCATTGCGATTGAAATGGTAACGTCTGGAAAACCATTTTTTCACCCTACAAATATCATGACCATTCTCAATAACTCTGCAGCAATTGGCGTCGTGGCGGGTGGCATGACATTAGTGATATTGGCCGCTGGAATCGATCTATCCGTTGGCGCAGTAATGGGTATGGTTGCTGCGGTAACAGGTTATATAGCCAGTTACTGGGGACTGCCACCCGGTATAGCAATTTTTTGCGGCTTGGCTTTAGGTGGCTTGATTGGAGCAATACATGGCTCATTAATCGCCTATTTAGGCATGCCGGCATTTATCGTCACCCTAGCAGGACTTTCGGTCTGGCGAGGCAGTGCTCACCTGTCTACAGGCGCTCAGGCAACACCAAAATTACCAGCTACTTTTGACCTGTTTGGTCGATACAACCCGTTTGCCGGATTGCGCGAACAGTTTCAAGCTGGTGAGCTTTCGGGCCTAATGGAGTCGCTTGGCGGGTTTGTGGATGCCAATTGGATGGGCTTCTTTCGCACATTTCAGATGAGCATGATCATCTTCATCGTATTTTTTATTCTGCTAGCTGTAGTCGTTTCCAATATGAGATTGGGGCGATACATCTATGCTATCGGCAGTAATGAACAAGGCTCTCGGCAAGCGGGCATCAACACCCGATTGTATACGTTATACACCTATGTCCTCTGTTCTATGGGCGCAGCCTTCGGTGCATTGTTGTTTCTCGGTCGCGCACCTTACGCCAAGTCAGATTATGGGCAAATGTGGGAGCTAAATGCCATCGCCGCGGTCGTCATTGGCGGCACGTCACTGTTTGGTGGGCGAGGCACCGTGATTGGTACCTTTATGGGCGTGGTGCTTATTAAGCTCATTAACAATGGCCTGACCTTGGCTCAGCTTGAAACCTTCTGGCAGATGGTGGTAACCGGCCTTATTATTTTAGTTGCTGTGGGTATCGACATTGTCCGGCAGTCAAAATCCGCTGTTAAGGTACAACAGATGTTGGGTGTGGTGGCGATCGTGTTGGCTCTGTTCGCAGCCCTGACACCATTGTCTGCGTTGATTAGCTCGCTGATTAGTCTACATGAGCACAATTCGATGGTCGCCATGCAGCAAGCTGGGGCCAATATGGTGTCCTACCACTATGTAAGGTTGTTAGATGAAGTTGGTGTGCTCAATCTACACACCATTATTTCAGGCACCTGGATGATAAGCCTTGCGCTGCTGGCTTTAGTGGCCGGTGCGGTGGTGACGGTGGTTAAATTACACAAAACCCTGTCCTTTGCCATGGGCGGTATTTTTGTCGTATCAGCACTGGCACTGATTGCTTCCGATATGGCCGCAGCCGCACCACTGCTGATTTTAGGCGCGTTTGCAATGGCGGGTCTGCCTACAGTGCCCTATATGTTTGAACGAGCCAGAGCGTTAGATAGCGCCAACGGCTGATTATCTGTTCTGGTTAAGCCCTTGTAGGCATGATAACTGTGCAAGGGCAGTAAAGAGGGAGTGCATGCGCTGCCTCTTTACGGTTCGACTCGCCAGATCCGTCTCAACCAGCCCATCACGGTATTTAGCGCCATCTGCTGAGCTATATTGATCTATTGGCATACAACTCCCCCCTAAGAACATAATCATTGTTTAGATCTAATTTATCCTGCCGAGTTGGCGCAACAGGTGCTTGATATGGCCTCGAGCGTAACCAGTGTTGTGCGGCTACATCAATATCAGGTTAGCGAAGTCTCAGGCATTAGCCGTCAGTTTACTTAAACGTAATTTAGTCGCTCATCAAGCGTTGTTGGTTGACCCAGTCTTTGGGCAAATTATAAATGGCTTGCGGGGGTCATGGGGTTTTAAAACTCGAGATACAGTTGTACAGCAGTCATATCTATCAGAAGTGTTGTAGAAGTAACTGGGGGAAAGGTCTGTATAGCAACATGAAAAGGCGCCCTAAGGGCTTAGAATGGTGCGGACGGAGAGACTCGAACTCTCACACCTTGCGGTACCAGAACCTAAATCTGGCGTGTATACCAATTTCACCACGTCCGCATAAAACGAAGTGAGCGCATAGTAATTAGTTTTTTCTTACATATCAAGCGCTTGCACGAATATTCTTCTTGTTATCGCGTTTACCTCAGGCTTATTTGAGCGGCCTATTCGCCTCCACAGGGCACCGCCGCGCATTACTGCTGCTCCGGGTGAGGGGGCGTCTTAAACCCAGCGGAGTTGTCGTTGAGGCCTGCCTTAAAGGGTGAAATGTCGATGGCGAAGCCCAAGACCCCCACGGCTTGTTGATCTTCACCCTGTAATGGATAGCGTTCGATGCGTACCCATTTTGCTGCTTGGCCGCTGAAGTCCAAGCGCAGGTCAAGTTTCTGCGCCATGCCGGTGGCCAGAGCCGCCTCATCGGCAGCCACAAAGGTGCTCACCAATTGGGCATTGAGTAGGTCGGCATCGGTCTTACCCTTTGGTTCTTGGCCATTAGCCCATTGCTGAACAAAGGCATGGTTGGCGACCAGATATCGTCCAAGCCGATCTTTAAGCCAAACGGGAAAAGGCAGGTTTTGCACTAGGGACTGAAGAATAATGTGGTCGTCGCGCAGTTGCTTGCTGGTGTCGAGCATATCCTTGGCCTGGATCAGGGCATTTTGTAAGTGTTTTTGATCGTTTTGCGCCAGTAACAGGGTGATGTGGGCGTACACCCTGAGCGCAATCAGTAAAAAGACCAGGCTGATCAGCGCCATCACCATGGTCAATATGCTGCTGGCTAGGCCCAACTTAGCGTTGAACAACCAGACGCTTGCCATTAGAAACAGGCCCGCACAAAAACCGACGGACACCAGCATTAGCAGCGGGCTCTTATAGGGCAGGCTCGGTTTGGCGATTGGCAGGGGGGATTTGAGCGTTTGAGGCATAACCGGCTTCACTATAAAGGCTAAAGAAACGTGCCCCCCGAAACCCAAGGGATCGAGCAGCACGTACATTGCTTTAGAGTATAGATCATCTTCGGCCGAGTCGCGGGGCTGCCGCGACGGCTATTTAATGCGCTTGTACTTCAGGCGTTTAGGGCCTTCATTGCCGTGACGTTTGCGGTGGTCGGCGTCGTATTCGGTAAAGTTGCCTTCAAAAAAGACCGCCTTAGAATCGCCTTCGAAGGCCAATATATGCGTTGCGATACGGTCGAGAAACCAGCGATCGTGGGAAATGACGATGGCCACGCCGGGAAAGGCCAAGATCGCCTCTTCCAGTGCGCGCAAGGTTTCAATATCCAGATCGTTGGTCGGCTCATCGAGCATGACCACGTTGCCACCTTCTTGCAGCACCTTGGCTAGAAATAACCGATTGCGCTCGCCACCGGAGAGGTTCTTAACAAACTTCTGCTGGTCGCCGCCCTTGAAGTTAAATCGGCCCAGATAGGCTCGCGATGAGGTTTCATAGGTACCGATGGTAATGGTGTCCATGCCGCCGGAGATCTCTTCCCAGACCGTATTGTCGCCATTGAGTTCGCGTAACTGGCCAACGTAAGCCGGCTTGACGGTTTCACCGATGCGAATCGTGCCATCATCGGGTTGCTGCGTGCCGGCGATCATATTAAACAGAGTCGATTTACCCGCACCGTTGCCGCCGATAATACCGACGATGGCACCCGGTGGGATAACAAAGTTGAGATCCTCATAGAGCAATCGGCCATCGAAGGACTTACTCACGCCTTCGGCTTCAATCACGATATCGCCCAAGCGTGGTCCAGGTGGGATATACATCTCATTGGTTTCATTGCGCGCTTGAAACTCTTGCGAATTCATTTCTTCAAACTGCTTGAGGCGAGCCTTAGACTTGGATTGACGGCCTTTGGAGCCCTGACGCACCCACTCCAGTTCGGCTTTCATGGCCTTACTGTGGGCTGACTGCTGCTTCGATTCGACGTCCAGACGCTGTTGCTTGTTTTCGAGCCATTGGCTGTAATTGCCTTCAAACGGGATGCCCTGTCCGCGGTCGAGCTCGAGGATCCAGCCGGCGACATTATCGAGGAAGTAACGGTCGTGGGTAATGGCGACCACGGTGCCGGTAAACTCGTGTAGGAAGCGTTCTAGCCAAGCCACTGATTCCGCATCGAGGTGGTTGGTCGGCTCGTCGAGTAACAACATATCGGGGTTGGACAGCAGTAATCGGCACAGTGCGACTCGGCGGCGTTCGCCGCCAGACAGATGTTCGACCCGGGCGTCCCAAGGTGGCAGACGCAGGGCATCGGCGGCTATTTCCAAACGGGTCTCGGTGTTGTGACCGTCGGCGGCATTGATGATGTTTTCCAGTTCCTGTTGCTTCTGGGCTAACTTGTCAAAATCAGCATCCGGTTCGGCATAGGCTGCGTATACTGCATCAAGTTCTACCTGGGCATTTTTAAGACCGCTGAGCGCCTCTTCCACTATCTCACGTACCGACTTGCTGTTATCCAGCTCTGGTTCTTGCGGTAGATAGCCAATCTTCAAGCCTGGCTGGGGGCGCGCTTCGCCGAGGATTTCGGTGTCGAGGCCGGCCATGATGCGCAGCAATGTAGACTTACCGGAGCCGTTTAGACCCAAGACGCCAATTTTCGCGCCGTGATAGAAAGATAGGGAGATATTTTTCAGGATTTCTCGTTTCGGCGGGACGATCTTGCCGACGCGATTCATGGTAAATACGTATTGAGCCACCGAAGGATCCTTGTCTGAAAAATAGGTGAGCAATTTTAATGGATGCGCGGGTGTAAGTCACTTCAATGCTATAAATAGTCCGCTGCCGTCGTTTGATTGCAGCGAAAGCATAACAATTTAACAACATACGACTAAATAAGCCCTTTTTCTGGGATTGCGCGTGGGTTTGTGTAAAATACGCCGTCTTCCTGACCGGTAAAATGCCTGGCAAAGCCTGGTTGTTATATCGATTTTTACGAAGCCCTAGTTATGGTCTGCGGTTGCGGTGTCTTAACTGAGGCTTCCAACACATTGGAGAGTCTAATGTTTGAAAAAACCATGAATATTGCCGATTACGATGCCGACCTGTGGCAGGCAATGGAAGCGGAACGTGTGCGTCAGGAAGAGCATATAGAATTGATCGCCTCAGAGAACTACACCTCGCCGCGCGTTATGGAGGCCCAGGGGTCTCAGCTGACCAATAAATATGCCGAAGGTTATCCCGGTAAGCGTTATTACGGCGGTTGTGAACACGTCGATGTGGTCGAGCAACTGGCCATCGATCGGGCCAAAGAGCTGTTTGGCGCGGAATTTGCCAACGTCCAGCCTCACTCCGGTTCACAGGCCAATGGCGCGGTCTATATGGCCCTGTGTAAGCCTGGCGATACTATCCTCGGCATGAGTCTGGCGCACGGTGGTCACCTGACCCACGGTGCATCAGTGTCCTTCTCTGGCCGAATCTACAACGCGGTTCAGTACGGTCTGAATACCGATACCGGTGAAATCGATTACGACCAGGTTGACGCTCTAGCCCGTGAGCATAAGCCAAAGATGATCGTAGCCGGCTTTTCAGCTTACTCACTGATCGTCGACTGGGCGCGTTTTCGTGCCATTGCCGACGAAGTGGGTGCCTTCCTGTTCGTCGACATGGCGCACATTGCCGGCCTAGTCGCGGCGGGTGTCTACCCGAGCCCGATGCCGTTCGCCGATGTGGTCACCACCACCACCCATAAAACATTGGGCGGCCCGCGCGGCGGCCTGATCCTGGCGCACAACGATGAGGCTTTGAACAAGAAGTTGAACTTTGCCGTCTTCCCTGAAAGTCAGGGCGGCCCGTTGATGCACGTTATTGCCGGCAAGGCCGTCTGCTTTAAAGAAGCAATGGAGCCTGAATTCAAGCTGTATCAGGCCCAGGTGGTTAAGAATGCCAAGGCGATGGCGGCGGCCTTTATGGCGCGCGGTATCCGCATTGTCTCCAACGGCACTGAAGATCACTTGTTTTTGGTCGATTTGATCGGCAAATCTTACTCGGGCAAAGACGCTGATGCGGCCTTGGGTTTGGCGAACATTACCGTCAACAAGAACTCGGTACCCAATGATCCGCGCTCACCTTTTGTAACCTCGGGTCTGCGCATTGGTACGCCATCGATCACGCGCCGCGGTTTTAATGAGGCCGAAGCGACCCAGTTGACCAATTGGATCTGTGATGTGCTGGATGCGCTGGAAACGGGCAACGCCGATGCGATGATCGCTGAAGTCAAAGCCAAGGTGATTGCGATCTGCGCTTCCTTGCCAGTCTATCGCTAAGAGAGCCTAAGGCGCGCCGTCTAGGCGGATCTCGCCGATAAAAAAACCAGTCTATTTAGGCTGGTTTTTTTTGCGCCGATGTTACTCAAGCAGCCTGTCGAGCGACCCTAGGCCTGAAATAAGAAGTTACGAATCAGGTCCTTACCGCCTTCGGTGGCAAAGGATTCCGGATGAAATTGAATCCCATAGATCGGGTAATCGATATGTTGTACGGCCATAATCTCAAAGTCCGCGTCGCTCTGCAGCTGACTGCGGTCGTCGAAATCGGCGGCGGCCAGGGCACCCACGGCCGAGGTTACGCGCAGGCAATCGGGTAGGGTTTTCGGATTGGCGATCAGCGAATGATAGCGCATGACCTCTAATTGGTCGGGGACACCGGTGAAGAGCCCACGCTGGTCGTGCTGGATGGGGCTAACCTTGCCATGCATCGGCACCGGCGCCTTGATGATATGCCCGCCAAAGCTGTGCACTATGCCTTGCATGCCCAGGCAAACGCCCAGCAATGGTGTGGTCGGACCCAGGGTACGAATTACCTCGGTGCAAACGCCAAAGTAACGCTCATCGTCGGGTGAGCCAGGCCCAGGTGAAATAATAATTCGGTCCGGTCGCAGTTCTTGGATCTGGGCCAGGCTCAGTTCATCGTTGCGTTTGACGCTCACCTTGAACTCACCTAGGTCGCCTCGGCTCTGCGCGGAGGACAGTATTTCACCTATATATTGATACAGATTGAAGGTGAAAGAATCGTAATTGTCGATGATCAGTACGTTCATGTTGGCTTACCTTATAGCACCCGGGGTCACACGGACACCGGGTCGGAATTATTAGCCCGGTCGATGACCGGTTGGTTGAGTGCTCGGAGCGCGAGTTGTTAGCTTGGCTCGGGCGTCATAAATTGCTCCAAGACCTTGCGCGTGCCGGCAAACTTGCGTTGAATTTCTTCGTACTCATCGTCGGGGTTGGAGTCGTACACATTGCCGCCGCAGGTTTGCACATAAGCCTGGTCGCCATTGGCGAAGATGGTGCGAATGGGAATAGCAAAGGTGCAGTCGCCATTGAAAGAAAAGTGCCCGACCGCGCCACCGTAGGGACCGCGTCCGTCGGACTCCAGGTCGTTGATGATTTTCATCGCCTCAATCTTCGGTGCCCCGGTTAGGGTGCCGGCCGGAAAGTTGCTCGCCAAGGCGCTGAACATATCCTCTTGCTCGGCGATAATGCCGACGATCTCACTGGAGATGTGCTGCACATGGCTGAAACGTTTGATGTCCATCAGACTGCGCACCTTGACGGTGCCAAAGCGTGCCACCCGGCCAATATCGTTGCGGTGCAGATCGACAATCATATTGTGCTCGGCGATCTCTTTGGGATCGTTCAATAAGGCGCGCGCGAGCAGGGTGTCGCCTTCCGGCGTCGTGCCGCGCAGGGTGGTGCCGGCCAACGGAAAGGTCTCCATTTCACCTTGACGCAGACGGAACAGCAGTTCTGGGCTGGCCCCGATCAGTTTTTGGGCGCCAAACTTAACGTAGTACATCTGCGGCGAGGGGTTCACGTCGCGCAGTTTTTCATAGAGGTTGATGGTGTCGCCATCCAGGCTGAAATACTTCTTGAACCCGACCTCGGTTTGGAAGATTTTGCCATCGATTATGTCTTGCTTAACCTTGAGCACGGCGGCGCGATGCTGTTCGCGTGACATGCTGTCGCCGGTGGCCGTGACCGTCAAGGGGCCATTGCCTGGGTAGCTGCTGGCAAGCAATTGCGTCACCCGATCGATGCGGTTGTTGTCGTAATAAAAATAGAACACCTCCCCGGTCATCTTGTCGCACACCAGGCCGTCCTTATAGAGGCCAAAACGGAAGGCATCGAACAGCTCACTGGTTTGAATATCGAGCTTGGCTTCAAAATAGTTCATCGCATCGTAACCCAAGTAGCCGGTCAGGCCGCCGGCGTACATGCGCGAAATAATATCCTGTGGCATCAGCGTGCGCAGCAGCTCATATGGATTGTCACTCTGATAATGGACCTGGGAGCCGTCGCGCTCGGTAATGGTTAGTTGATCGCCATTGGCGAAGATCACCTTTTCGGGGTCGAAGCCAATAATGCTGTGCCGGGCGATATGGCTGTCCTCACCGAGCGATTCGAGAATAAAACAGTTGTCATAGGCCTTATCGACTTTTTTGAACAGTTCAAAGAAATCGCAGTGGTCGGCGACCTTGAGATATTGCGGCTTGCGCGGCAGGGTAAATTTTAACGGTTGCACCATGGCAGTATCAGTCATCCTTAAGAGCCCTGGCGCCGCGCGAAACCGTCGCGATACCAACGCCGAGTTGTTCGGCAATTTTACGTTGCGGTACACCTTGAACCAACATCCGGAAGATCTGCAGTCGTTTGACTATTTCCTCATATTCGGACGGTGTTAACAGCTGCTCAAGGCAATGGGCCATCTCGGTCCGGCTTTGCGCGGTCAAGAGATGGTCGAGTAATGCGATCTGTTCGGGATTGTTTGTATTCATGTACTAGTATGCTATAACATTTTGCGCTAGAGTCAACTCTAGTTTTCACGCATCGATTCGGTGTTAAACTGGCGCGCGCTTTTTCGCATGGGATATTAAACGGAATGCCAGCATGTTGTTGATGATCGATAATTATGACTCCTTCACCTATACCCTGGTGAACTATCTGGAGTCGCTGTCGATTGAGGTTGTGGTCAAGCTTAACGATGAGATCGATCTGGCCGGTATTGCGGCCTTGGCCCCGGACCAGATAATGATTTCGCCGGGTCCGGGTACGCCCGATCAGGCCGGCATATCGCTCGCCGCGATCCGACACTTTGGCGCGGCGCTGCCGATCTTTGGCGTTTGCCTAGGTTGTCAGGCGTTGGGTCAGGTGTTTGGCGCCAAGGTGGTGCGGGCCAAGCAGGTTATGCACGGTAAAACGTCGGCCATCCATCATCGCCAACAGGGCGTATTTGCCGGTCTGCCGTCACCCTTTAATGCCACGCGCTATCATTCTCTGGCCCTGGAGCAACGCTCCATTCCCGACTGTCTTGAGGTCACGGCCTGGACCGAAGATGCCCAGGGTTCGCTAGACGAAATAATGGCGATCCGGCACACTGAATTGCGCTTAGAAGCCGTCCAGTTCCATCCCGAGTCGATTTTAACCGAACAGGGTCTGGCGCTATTAAGCAATTTTGTCACCCGATAACCGGTCAGGGCGGTTCCTGGCCACAGCGAGGCTTTATGGATATTAAACAAGCACTGGAGCGTATTGCCGGTCACGGTCACCTCAGCCAACCGGAAATGAGCGATGTGATGCGTTCCATTATGACCGGTGCATGCAGCGATGCGCAGATTGGCGCTTTTCTCATGGGCTTGCGCATGAAGGGTGAGACGGTTGAGGAAATCACCGGCGCGGTGACCGTGATGCGTGAACTGTCGACCAAAGTACCGGTAACCGCCGACCACCTAGTGGACACCTGTGGTACCGGCGGCTCGGGGCAAAAACTCTTCAATGTCTCAACCGCCAGCGCCTTTGTCGCGGCTGCGGCCGGCGCGCATGTTGCCAAGCACGGTAATAGAGGTGTGTCCTCGACCTTTGGCAGCGCCGACCTGCTCGAGGCGGCCGGTGTCGAGCTGGCCTTGCCACCAAGTGCCATAGCCCGGGCGATCGAAACGATCGGCGTCGGCTTTATGTTTGCCCAAGCGCATCACAGTGCCATGCGCTATGCCATGGGCCCGCGCAAAGAACTGGGCATGCGCACCATCTTTAATATGCTCGGCCCGCTGACCAATCCCGCCGGTGTAACGCGGCAAGTGGTCGGCGTCTTTAACGCTGAGCTCTGCGAACCGCTCGCCCTAGCGCTAAAACAGCTCGGCAGTGAGCATGTTATGGTGGTGCATTCGTTGGACGGTCATGACGAGTTCAGCCTGTCCGCGGCAACCTTCGTTGCGGAGCTGAAGGACGGTCAGGTGAACACCTACACCGTGGCGCCGGAAGATTTTGGCTTGGCGACGCAGGCCATGGTCGGCTTATCGGCCGACGGCGTGGCCGGCAGTTTGGCGCTGATCCAGGCGGTGTTCGATGGCTCTGGCGATGAGGTCAGTAACCGCGCCGCCGACCTGATTGCACTCAATGCCGGGGCCGCCATCTATGTTTCCGGTGTGGCCACCAGCTTTGCACACGGCGTTAGCATGGCCGAAGACGCCATTGCTTCAGGCCTGGCGCGCGAGAAGTTGCGCGAATTCGCTCAGTTCAGTCAGAGTGCCGGCTAGCCCTATAATGGGTCGCGCTCGGCCCACCCTATTGACCTCTATTTTTGGTAACCCAATGAACAACAGACCGACCATTTTGAATGAAATCCTGGATCGTAAAGTGCAGGAAGTGCAGCAGCGCAAACGTATTAAGTCGATGCGCGACCTGGAACAGGAATTTGACCGCTATGCGCCGCCGCGCGGCTTTACCCAGGCATTGCTCAATAAAATTGACCAAGGCCAGGCGGCGGTTATCGCCGAAATTAAAAAGGCGTCACCGAGCAAGGGTGTCTTGCGTGAGCCCTTTATTCCCCAGGCCATCGCCGAAAGTTATGAGCGCGGCGGGGCGGCCTGCCTGTCGGTGTTGACCGATGCAGATTTCTTCCAGGGCCACGAAGACTATCTGATTCAAGTCCGCGAGACTGTCGGCCTGCCGGTGATCCGCAAAGACTTCTTGATTCACCCCTACCAGATCGCCGAAGCCAAGGCGATCGGCGCCGACTGTGTGCTATTGATTGTCTCGGCGTTGGATCCCATTCAGCTACGCGATTTGCATGCGCAGGCTATCGCATACGGTATGGAGGTGTTGATCGAGGTGCACGATGCTTCCGAGCTGCGCGTGGCCTTGACGGTCGACAACCGCCTGATTGGGGTCAATAACCGTAACCTGCACACCTTTGAGGTGTCCCTGCAGACGACACTGGATCTGAAGGAAATGCTCGACCCCGAGCGTTTGCTGGTGACCGAGAGCGGCATCCTCAGTGGCGCCGATGTCCGTCTGATGCGCGATAACCAGATAAACGCCTATTTGGTTGGCGAAGCCTTTATGCGCGCCGATCAACCGGGTGACAAACTTGCCGAACTTTTTGGAGACTATTAATGCTACCGATCGTGCAAATTCTGCTGGTGCTGGGGGTTGTTATGGCCCTGGTGCTTTTCATCACCTCGCGCAATCCGACCCAGGTCACGGCCGAGCAACAGGCCAGTTACAGTAAATGGTTCCGCATTCTGGTGCCGATCATGCTCATTGCCGCGGCCATCAAGTACTTTATCGGCTAGCGCGAGGCTCCGTCCGTTTGAGGGCATGGGGCTTTTATCCAGGCCAACAAAAAGCGCGCTCAGTTTGCACTGAGCGCGCTTTTTTTATGACCTACCGCGAGGCGGCGTGAGCCGCCGGCTGATCTATTCTGAACGACGACGCGGTGCTGGCTTGCGATCGCTGCTGCCGCTGGCATCACGACGTGGTGCTGGCTTGCGCTCTGCGCCGCCGGCTGGAGTCGACTCAGACCACTCACGGATATTCAATGGTCGTCCCTTAACCCGAGTCTTCTGCAGATGTTGCAGAATATCGGCCGGCATACCCTTGGGTAAGTCAACCAGGGTGAAGGTGTCCTTGATGGTGATGTTGTTGATGAAGCGACCTTCAATGCCGCCTTCATTGGCAATGGCACCAACGATGGAACCGGCTTCGACGCCATCTTGACGACCGATGTCGAGCCGGTAGGTGCTGGCATCATAGCTCAGTTCACGCTTACGACCGGGCGCACTGTCGGAGCGTGGGCGGCTTGGCCGGCTGTCGCCACGATCACCGCGATCATTGCGGTCATGGCTTTCGCGACTGCGCGCATGCACGACCGGATCTTTCGGGATCTGCAAAGGCTTGTCTTCTTGCGCCATCTTAGCCAGAGCGGCTGCGATGTCGAGGATATCGACCTCTTCGTCTTCGGCTTCGATCCAGCTGGTCACCATGGCTTTGAAATAATCCAAGGAGCCCTTTTCAACGAGCTCGGACACGCTGGCTTTGAACTGCTCCGCCCGGTATTCGCCCAACTGTGCCGCTGACGGCATCGGGTAATCTTTCAGGACCGACTTAGTAGCCCGTTCGATATCGCGCAAGATCCGCTGTTCACGTGGCTTAACAAAGAGGATCGCTTTACCACTGCGGCCGGCTCGACCAGTACGGCCAATACGATGGGTATAGGTCTCGACGTCGCCTGGGATATCCCAGTTGATGACGTGGGTGATCCGTTCGATGTCCAGGCCGCGCGCGGCAACGTCGGTCGCGATCAGGATGTCCAGCTTGCCGCCGCGCATTGAATTGAGTATGTCTTCACGTTGCTTCTGGGCAACTTCACCACTCAGGGCGGTGGCTGCATAGCCGCGTGCCGAGAGTTTTTCCGACAGGAACTGACACTCTACTCGAGTCCGCACGAAGATGATGATGGCATTCCATTCTTCCACTTCGAGCAAACGAGTTAGAGCTTCCAACTTGTCCAGACCCTGAGCACGCCAGACGAACTGATCGATGCGGCTTTGCTCTTGGCTGCTGGCCTTGATTTCAATCTTGATTGGATCTTTCTGATAACGGTCGGTGATGCGCTTGATCTGGCCGGGCATGGTGGCCGAAAACATCGCCGTCTGCTTTTCTTCTGGGGTGTGTTCCAGGATCCAGTTGATGTCTTCAATAAAGCCCATGCGCAACATCTCGTCGGCTTCGTCGAGGACCATATGCTTCAGATCGGACAGATCCAGGGTGCCACGACGCAAGTGGTCCATGACACGGCCTGGTGTGCCGACGATAACTTGAGGATTCTGTTTTAACGCGCGTAACTGGTTACGCATGTCGGTGCCGCCGTAAATGGGCAGGACGTGAAAACCTTTCACGCCGCGGGCATAGACCTGGAAGGCTTCAGCAACCTGGATCGCCAACTCGCGCGTTGGACACAGAACCAGTGCCTGAGGGGTGTTGAGGCTGGTGTCGATCTTACACAGCAAGGGCAGTGAGAAGGCGGCGGTTTTGCCGGTTCCGGTCTGCGCCAAGCCGAGTACGTCACGGCCTTCCATCAGGGATTTAATAGCTTGGCTTTGAATCGGGGTTGGGCTTTCATAACCCAATGATTCCAGCGTGGCCAATATAGCAGGCGTTAGGCCCAGGTCGGCAAAGGTGATGTTTTCAGACATTTAAGATTCTCGATCAAATAAGTGCTGTACTCAATGTAAGCACTAAAGGGTGATTCCGGTGGCAGGCCATCCAGGTCGATTCCAGCGTCAAAGCTGGTGCGGTGTAAAATAAAACCGCGCAAAGGTGAAGGCAGGCTGCGCCCCGTGTCGCATCTGATTGCGAATAACCCTGTAGATCGTCATGAAAAACAAAATGCTCATTCCTGAGCTGCACAATTGCAGGCTGGGTCACCTTGGCGGCGCGGAGTATACAGATCCTGTATAAAATTGTCTGTTTATTTTTGCGACGCTAGGTAATAAGTATCGGAATGGCCTGTGGGGCGCGACGATATTGCCTCGAGGCCGTCCGAGCGGACACGGAACAAAACAGTAACGCGCGCTGGGCAGCGCTTGACTCTGAGCGTGAAGCCGGTCTAAAAGGTTCCCGGCAGCAGGTGGCTGCGGTTGATATTGCTCAACTGGCGTTCACCACAGAATGCCATGGTCAGATCCAATTCCTTATGGATAATCTCCAATGCGGTGGTTACGCCCTTTTCACCCATGGCACCGAGCCCATAGAGAAAGGGTCGGCCGATGTAAGTGCCTTTGGCGCCCAAGGCGATGGCCTTGAGTACGTCCTGGCCGCTGCGAATGCCGCCGTCCATATGGACTTCAATCTGATCGCCCACAGCATCGACGATGGCCCCCAGCTGGGAGATCGTGGACGGTGCGCCATCGAGTTGGCGACCGCCATGGTTGGAGACGATAATGGCATCAGCCCCGGCCTGCACCGCCAACTTGGCGTCCTCGACATCCAGAATGCCTTTGAGAATTAATTTGCCGCCCCAGCGCGCCTTGATCCATTGGACATCTGACCAATTTAGGGCTGGATCAAATTGTTCCGCGGTCCACGAAAATAAGGAATTTACATCGCTAACCCCCTCGGCATGACCGACGATATTACCAAAGGAATGGCGGCGTGTGCTGAGCATGCTCAAACACCAGGCCGGTCGAGTGAGAATCTGGCCCCAACCCTTGAGCGTCAGTAATGGGTTGGTGGACAGTCCGTTGCGCACATCCTTGTGGCGTTGGCCGATAATCTGCAGATCTAGGGTTAGTACCAGAGCCGAACAGCCTGCGGCCTTAGCTCGGTTGATCAGGTTTTCGGCGAACACCTTGTCTTTCATCACATACATCTGAAACCAGAAGGGCTCTGTGGTGTTGGCGGCGACATCTTCAATGGAACAGATGCTCATGGTCGATAGGGTAAAGGGGACACCGAACTTCTCCGCCGCTAGCGCAGCCTTAATTTCCCCATCGGGGTGCTGCATGCCGGTTAAACCCGTCGGCGCCAAGGCGACCGGCATGGTGGTTTGTTGGCCTATCATCGGCAGAGCGGTGCTGCGATCGGTCATATCGACGGCGATGCGTTGGCGCAGCTTTATCTTCTGGAAGTCACTGGAATTTTCTCTGTAGGTCGATTCGGTCCACGAGCCTGAGTCGGCGTAGTCATAAAACATTCGCGGCACGCGTTTTTGGGCCTTTATGCGCAGATCTTCAATAGTGCAAATGGTCATAGTCACCTCTTATTGTTGTGTTGGTTTGCAGTGCGATTCTTACTCAGCAGTGTTGGCGAGTCGGGCCTGATATTCAATGGTGTTAGGTGAAGCGCACCGGCCGCCATCGTCAACAGCCGGCCAGGCCTTATGGCACGGGCGGTTGCTCGACTTAAGAGTGGTCTGACCAATTTTGCAAATAGGGGCGGCGGATCTGCACGTGCGCCTTACTCGATCGACGCCAAAGGTGTAGGGGCGGCGTCATCGCCTAGCCCAATGTCGGCGCCGGTCAGCTCGTTTAACAGCCATTGCAGGGCCGGGCCGGGCGTACCCTTGCGCCAGGCCACCTTGGCATCGAAGGCGTGGTCATTGATTTTCAGTGCGATCAGCTCACCGCTGAGCAATTCGGCCTCAATTCGATGCTTGGGCAGAAAGCCCACGCCCAGCCCCGTTTTCTGGGCGGCAATCTTTTCCGCCATGCTCGATACCGTGATGACCTTGGTCTGGCGTGTCCAGCCGACGGTCATGGGAGCGAGCAGGAGGCTCGAATCGCGCACGACGATAACAGGGTACTCGTCGATCATGGCTTCGGTGACCGAGCAGGCATCGCCTGCCAAGGGATGGTCGCGATTGACGACAAACATCATGGTGACCGCGCCAAGCGTTCGACTGTCGAAGCCTTCCTGTTTCGGATCGCTATGATCGTTGGCGATTACCAGGTCGGCCTTGCGGTTTAACAGCGGCTCCCAGGTGCCCGATAGGGCCCCGGTAAGTAGATTGACCTTGATAAAGGGGTGAACCTGATTAAAGCGCTGTATTAGCGAAAATAGGGCAGAGCTGCTGTACAGCGTGTCGATGCTCAAGGTGATGACCGGTTCCCAACCATTGGCGATCTGTTGCGCGGAATAGGCCAGGTTTTCGATGTCCCGCAGGATCAACCGCCCTTCGACGAGCAGTAAATTACCGGCTGCGGTGAGCTTGGCCCGGTGGCCACTGCGGTCGAACAGTTTTAGCCCCAAATCCTGCTCCACCTTTTGGATCGTATAGGTTAGGGCCGAGGGCACCTTATGCAGTGCCTGTGCTGCGGCGGCAAAGCTGCCCCGCTGATCGATGGCGTCGAGCACCTTGAGTAGATCGAGGGTAATGGGATTGTGAGGCATAGCAGGCTGTTACTCGATGAGGTGACACACTATAGCCGCCGGCCGCGCTGTTATTCAAGTTTGATCGATTCGAGCCAGGGCGCAGCGGCCAATACCGTTCGGCATAAAAAAACCGGCCGAAGCCGGTTTCTTTAATTCTGGTCGCCTAAGTTAGGCTTGCAGAGCCTTAACGCTTGCATTTAAACGGCTCATCGTTCGGCCAGCTTTGGCCTTAGTGATGATCCCTTTACGCGCCATTCCGTCGAGGACGGGTTGCGCGGTTACCAGTGCTTTACTTGCGTCAGCGTAATTGCCTGTTTGAATTTGGGCTAAAACTTTCTTGACGTAAGTACGAACCATTGAACGCATGCTTGAATTACGAGCTCGGCGGACAACTGCCTGACGAGCGCGCTTTTTAGATCCAGCTGAGTTTGCCACAGAATGCTCCTTAAATTGGTAAACGGGTGTTGATAAATTTCGAGGGCGCGATTCTAGTGATTCGATTTATCCCTGTCAACGAAAAGCTTTACCGGGCAGGGTTTTTGGCGTCTTTTTTGGTACAGTAGCGGGCTCGATCCGGTGGGCGCGGGGGCTGCTCGGCGATCTTACTAGTTTGAAACGCTCAAAAGCGCTGGAAAATCGAGCCCGCGGCCTACGTGCCGCTTGCCGCTTACGGCGCCGTGCTTGTAAACTGCGCGGCTGTTTCATTGATTATGCAAGGACGGCCCTTGAGCCAGACTGCCCCCAGGTCAATCTTTACCAGTTCGCTGGTCGTATCCGCCGCTACCATGGCCTCCAGGGTCTTGGGTTTGGTACGTGATATGGTTTTTGCGGCCTATTTTGGCACCGGCGGCGCCCAGGATGCGTTTGTCGCGGCCTTTAAGATTCCCAATTTTTTGCGCCGCCTGTTTGCCGAAGGCGCCTTTAACCAAGCTTTTATACCCGTCTTGACCGAGGTTCGGCATGCTGAGGGTGATGCCAGTGTGCGCACCTTGGTCACAGCGGTGCAAATTCACTTGGCAGCACTGGTGGGTCTGGTGACGCTTATCGCCGTCCTAGCCTCGCCGATCTTGGCTTGGGTCTTTGCTCCCGGCTTTCATACCGATCCGGCCAAGCTTGGGCTGGTGGCGGACTTTCTTAAGCTGACCTTTCCCTATCTGTGGTTTATATCCTTGACGGCCCTAGCGTCCTCGGTCTTGAACTCCTATGGCCAGTTTGCCGCACCGGCCCTAACCCCTATTATTTTAAATCTATGCCTGATCGGTTCGGCGCTGTTCTTGGCGCCGCAGTTTGAGGTGGGCCAAACCGGCTTGGCCCTGGGTGTGCTGATCGCGGGCCTGCTGCAATGGCTGTTTCTCTGGCCGGCCCTGCTGAAGACCGGGGTTTGGTCGCCACTGAGCTGGACCACCACGCACCCCGGGGTTAAAAAAATCTTGATTTTAATGGTGCCGGCACTGTTTGGCGTGTCGGTCAGTCAGATCAATCTGCTGCTCGATACGGTTTTGGCCAGTTTTCTCGAGGACGGCTCGATCAGCTGGCTCTACTATTCGGATCGGCTGACCGAGCTGCCCCTCGGGGTCATTGGCATCGCTATTGCGACGGTGCTATTGCCGCGTTTGGCGACCTTGCACGCCGGTCGAGATGCGCTCCTGTTCGATCGCACCCTGGCCTGGGCGATCCGGCTGGTGTTGTTGATCGGCTTGCCGGCGATGGTGGCCCTGGTGCTGCTGCCGAGCGAGCTCTTGACGCTGCTGTTTCAATATAAAAATTTCTCCAGTCTCGATGTCGAACGCAGTGCCTTGAGTTTGGCCGCCTACGCCTTGGGCCTACCGGCCTTTATGTTGATCAAAATATTGGCACCGGCTTTCTTTGCCCGCCAAGACACCCGCACCCCGGTGCGTATCGGCATCCAGGCCATGGTCTGGAATATGGCTTTTAACCTAATGTTGATTCTGCCCCTGGCGCATGCCGGGCTGGCGCTGGCAACGTCAATGTCGGCCTGGCTCAATGCCGGGCTGCTCGCCTGGCATTTACGTCAGGAGGGTCGCTTCCCGCAATGGCCTATGCTCGGGCCGACCATCTTGCGCGCCCTGGTCGCCAGCGCCGTGATGGCCACGCTGCTCTGGGCGATGACCCGGTCGGCCGCGCTCACCATGCCAGATGATTTTCTTGGTCGGGCCGAAGTGGTCGCCCTGCTGGTGGTCGCCGGCCTGGTCAGCTATAGCCTGACGCTGTTGCTGGTCGGAGTGCGACCAAAGGACATTAAACATCCCTGATCGGGAGCGGGACAGTGCGATCCCTTTTCGGTATACTGCGCGGCCAATTTCGTCACGCTGGCCCGCCATGCGCATCTCTCGTTTGCCACTACAAGCCTTACCCGCTGCTGCCGTTACGATCGGCAGTTTTGACGGTGTGCATCTGGGCCATCAGCAAGTCATTACCCGGCTGATCGAGCAGGCGCGAGCGCGTAATCTGGTCTCGGTGGTGGTCACCTTCGAGCCGCAGCCGCGCGAGTTTTTGCGGCCCGGCGATGCCCCAGCCCGACTGACATCGCTGTCGGATAAGGCGCGCCGCTTAGCTGCTCTGGGTGTCGACCATCTGGTGGTATTGCCCTTTAATGCCTCGCTGCGCGGGCTCAGCGCTCAGGCCTTTGTCGAGCAAATTCTGATCGAGCGGCTTAATACCCAGTGGTTGCAGGTTGGTGACGATTTCCGCTTTGGCGCCGATCGGGCCGGGAATTTCGAGTTTTTGCAAGGTTTCGACTTTGAAGTCACCGATTTGGCCTCACAATGTGTCGACGGTCAGCGCATTAGCAGTACCCAGTTGCGCGAGCGAATTGGCCAGCATCAGCTACCCGCCGTGCAGGCCTTGTTGGGCGAGCCCTATACGCTAACCGGGCGGGTGATCTATGGCCGCCAATTGGGTCGTACCATTGGCGTGCCGACCGCCAACCTACTCTTGCCGCATCATCGCCTGGCCACCGACGGGGTTTTTGCCGTCAGCGCCGACATTGCCGGTCGAGTGTTACAGGGCGTGGGCAATCTGGGCACCAAACCGACGGTAGGCGACAGCCGATCTTGGCTGGAAGTACATTTTTTTGATTTTGACGGAGTCCTGTACGGACAACGTATTTCGGTGCAGCTGCATAAGCGGCTGCGCGGGACCCAAACATTTGCTAATCTTGACGCGCTGAAAATTCAGATACAACTTGATATGCAAGCCGCACACGCTTGGTTTGCGCAACTTACGGAAGTGAAACGTACCGATGACTGACTATAAAGCAACCTTGAACTTACCGCAGACGGATTTTCCGATGCGCGGTGATCTGGCCAAACGCGAACCTGTAATGCTGGCAAACTGGGAAACCAATGGCATTTACCAGCAGATTCGCGCGGCAAGCCTGGGTCGCCCTAAGTTTATTTTGCATGATGGTCCGCCTTATGCGAACGGACCCCTGCACATCGGTCATGCGGTCAATAAAATTCTCAAAGATATCATCGTTAAATCGAAGGGTTTTAACGGCTACGATGCACCCTATGTGCCCGGCTGGGACTGTCACGGTCTGCCCATCGAGCACAAGGTAGAAACGATGATCGGCCGGGCCGGCGACAAGGTCGACTTTAAGACCTTTCGCGCCAAATGCCGTGAATACGCGCACAGCCAAATCGATGTGCAGCGCGCCGGCTTTCAACGCATGGGTGTGTTCGGTAGCTGGGAACAACCTTACCTGACGATGAATTTCCAGACCGAGGCCGACATCATTCGCGCGCTCGGCAAGATTGCCGCGTCCGGTCACCTAGTGCGCGGCTTTAAGCCGGTCTACTGGAGCGTGGTGGGCGGTTCGGCCCTGGCCGAAGCCGAGGTGGAATACCACGATAAGGTCTCCTTCAATGTCGACGTCGCTTACGGCGCACGTGACGACAGCAAGGTCTTGGCCGCCATTGGCAGCAGCGCGGGCGAAGGTCCGGTCCAGGCGGTAATCTGGACGACCACACCCTGGACTCTGCCGTCCTCATTGGCCATCTCGGTCGGCGCGGAACTGGATTATGTTCTGGTGCAAAGCACGCATCAGGACCAACCGGTGCGCTTAATTGTCGCTGAGGCCCTGTTAGAAAGCTTTCTCGCGCGCACCGGCCTGGTTGAAAGCGCCATCTTGGCGCACTTCCCCGGCACGGTGTTGGAGCAGCAGGTCTTTACCCACCCGTTCTACGATCGCGATATTCCGGTTTTGTTGGGCGATCACGTTACGCTCGACGCCGGTACCGGTTGTGTCCATACCGCGCCCGATCACGGCGTGGAAGACTTCGTGGTCTGTGGCCGATACGGTATCGAGACGATCAATCCGCTCGATGACAAGGGCGTGTTTCGCGCCAATGTCGAACACTTTGCCGGTGAGCACGTTTACAAGGTCGATCCAAAGGTGATCGCTCTGGTTAAAGAACGCGGCCAACTGCTTAGTGAAGGTAAGTTAACGCACAGCTATGCTCATTGCTGGCGCACCAAGACGCCACTGATCTATCGTGCCACGCCACAATGGTTTATCAGCATGGACGCACAGGGTTTGCAAGAGCAGGCCATGAGCGCCATCAAGGGCGTCCGTTGGGTGCCGGCCTGGGGTCAGAACCGCATCGAGGCGATGGTCGGTCAGTCGCCTGACTGGTGTATCTCACGTCAGCGTACCTGGGGCACTCCGATCACCTTTGTGGTGCACAAAGAAACGGGCCTGTTGCACCCGCAATTACAAGAAATCATCGAAGCGGTCGCCTTGGCGGTCGAGCAGTCGGGTATGGATGCTTGGTACGACTTTGATCTCAGCTCGGTGATCGATGATGCCGATCAATATGAAAAAACCCAGGACACCTTAGATGTCTGGTTCGACTCCGGCGTGAGCCATTACTCGGTCCTGAGCAAGCGCGAAGAATTGGCACAATACCCGGCCGATATGTATCTGGAAGGCTCCGATCAACATCGGGGCTGGTTCCAATCGTCGTTGAAAACCGCCGTCGCGATGAACGGCAGCGCGCCCTACAAGCAGGTCTTGACGCACGGTTTTGTGGTCGATGAGAAGGGCTATAAGATGTCCAAGTCGTTGGGCAATGGCATGGAGCCGCAAGAGGTCTTTAACCAGTTTGGCGCTGATGTCTTGCGCCTCTGGGTGGCCTCGACCGACTATTCCGGTGATATGGCCTTCTCCAAAGCGATCTTAACGCGCACCTCAGATTCCTACCGGCGCATCCGTAATACCGCCCGCTTTCTGGTGTCGAATCTGAATGGCTTTGAACCGGCTCGAGACGCCTTGGGCGTCGACGACTTGCTGGCCTTGGATCGTTGGGCGATCGATCGAACGCTGAGTGTGCAGACCGAATTGGCGCACCTGTACGACAACTATCAATTTGTTCAGGTGGTGCAAAAAATTCACCATTTCTGTGCCTTGGATATGGGCGGATTCTACCTCGATATCATCAAGGATCGGCTCTACACCGCGCAGGAAAATTCCTTGGCCCGCCGTTCGGCGCAAACCGCTATGTACCATGTATTGCAAGCGATGGTGCGCTGGATTGCGCCCATCCTGAGCTTTACCGCCGATGAACTCTGGCCCTATATACCCGGTCAGGATAAGACCACCGTCTTTACCGAAACCTGGTACCCGGGTCTGAGCGCATTCGCCGCCGATGAAACGATGAATTCGGATTATTGGGCGATCGTACAGCAGGTTAAGGACGGCGTTAACGGCGTGCTCGAGCAAGCCCGCAATGAAGCCAAGGTCGGTGGCTCGCTAACCGCCGAGGTAACGCTCTACTGTGATGCCGAGCTGCATGCGACGCTGCTGCAGCTAGGTGATGAACTGCGCTTTGTGACCCTCACCAGTGCTGCCACCTTGGCCGATCTGGCGACAACACCGAGCGATGCGATGCCGACTGAATTGACGGGCCTGAAAGTCTCGGTGGTCAAGTCGACCCTGACCAAATGCGGGCGTTGTTGGCACCAGACCGAGGATGTCGGCCATCATGCCGCGCACCCAGAGTTATGCGGCCGGTGCGTCGAGAATGTCAGCGCTGCTGGCGAGCAACGCCACTTCGCCTAAGCCGAGCTCACGTTCTGCGTGCGGCGCAGAGCGTGTTACAAATCCCCGTGGCGATGCCGTGATGGCAGCGCCACCCTTAGAGGCTGTTTCTATGTCAAAAATTCATGAGAACTCCAAGGTCACGCTACATTTTACCTTGCGACTGGTCGATGGCCAGGTCGTCGACAGTACCCCCGAGCAGCAACCGGCTACCCTGACCATTGGCGACGGTAATCTGCCGATCGGCTTTGAACGCCATCTGCTCGGTCTGGAAACCGGTGATCGGCGCACCGTTCGAGTGGGCACGGAAGACGCGTTCGGGCAGCTCAATCCGTCCAATGTACAGACTTACAAAAAAGATCAATTTGCCGAATCCGGTGAATTGAGTCTGGGGACGGTCATTGCCTTTAAAGATGCTGCCGGTGCCGAGTTGCCCGGGGTGATCGCCGATATTCAGGACGAATCGATCGTCGTCGATTTCAATCATCCGCTGGCCGGCAAGGAACTCGACTTCGAAGTTGAAATTGTTGCCGTCGGAGTCGCCGACGATGGACATTAAGCTCGCCAATCCACGCGGCTTTTGCGCCGGCGTGGATCGCGCTATCGATATCGTCAATCGTGCCTTGGAAGTGCATGGCGCACCGCTTTATGTCCGCCATGAAGTGGTGCACAACAAGTTTGTGGTTGAAGACCTTAAACAGCGCGGGGCGATCTTTGTCGATGAACTCGACGAGGTACCGGACGACAACTGGGTAATCTTTTCCGCCCACGGCGTCTCGCAAGCCGTTCGACTGGAAGCGGCCGAACGCGGGCTGCGCGTTTATGACGCGACCTGTCCGCTGGTGACCAAGGTGCATTTGGAAGTCACCAGCTTCGCCGCCCAGGGTATGGAGTGCATTCTGATCGGTCATCGTGGCCACCCTGAAGTCGAGGGTACCATGGGGCAATATCAGCGCCAGCAGGGCGGCGGTATTTACCTGGTCGAGAACGAACAGGATGTCGCCGAGCTGCAGGTCCAGAATCCGGCATTGCTGGCCTATGTGACGCAGACCACCCTTTCGATGGACGACACCGCGCAGATTATCGATGCCTTACGGGCCAAATTTCAGCATATTCAGGGCCCGCGCAAGGACGACATTTGTTACGCCACGCAAAATCGCCAGGATGCCGTCAAGACCCTATCGGCCGAGTGTTCGGTAGTGATCGTGGTCGGCTCGCCGAACTCATCGAACAGCAATAGACTGCGCGAGTTGGCCGAACGGATGGGCTGTACCGCCTATCTGGTCGACAGCGTTGAGCAGCTCGACCCGACCTGGTTCGACGGCTGTGAGCGCATCGGCGTGACCGCCGGCGCCTCCGCACCGGAAATACTGGTCAAGCAGGTGGTTGAGGGTCTGCAACAGCTCGGCGCCAACGCGGCCATCGAGTTGGCTGGCGTGAAAGAAAACATTACCTTCTCCATTCCCAAAGAGTTACGCCTGACGCCCGCCGACTAAAAGCGGAACCGGTCAACAAAACCCCGTCCCAGCGCACCGCCTATCGCAGCACAGTGACCGTTTATCAGACCGGTCACTAGCGCTGCCATACTCCGCTCTACACTGATAGTCAGTCCTATTAGTGAGACGCCCATGACCCTGACACAACCGACCCAGAAACAACCGGCCCAGAGACAACCGACCCATCGACAGATCGAGCGGCGCAGAAAGCTGCAAGGCTTTACCTTGCTAGAGCTGATGGTCACCGTGATTATTCTGGGCATCATCACCGCCTTCGCCGCGCCGTCATTTAACAATCTGCTGCGCGACACCCGTATCGACGCTAATACCAGCAAGGTCCGCAGTGCGCTGACCTATGCCCGGTCAGAAGCGGTCAACCTCAGTTCCACCGTCACGGTCTGCTCCAGTACCGATTACCAAAGCTGCGATGGCGACGAGAATTGGGCCAGCGGCTGGATTGTCTTTCTCGATCTGAATGGGGATGGGGATTTCGACGACGACAGCGATGCCAATCCGTGCGAAACCAATATTGACGATTGTGTTTTGCGCGTCTGGGATCCGCTCGCCAGTGGTGCGAGCCTGATCGAAACGAACGACGCAGACTCGGTCACCTTCAGTGAGCAGGGCGCGGTCGTCGCCGCCACGGCCTTTAGTTTGGACTTGACCATGCCGGACTGTGCGCTGGGTGATCGACGCACCCTAAGCCTTAACGCCATCGGACGGCTGCAAGTCAGCACCGGAGACTGCCCATGAACCGTTTTGCCTCTGCACTGCCCATGCCATTTGCTCGAGCTCCCCGGGCCCAAGCTGGCGCGACCATGATCGAAGTGCTGGTCGCGATCCTTATTTTCTCCATCGGTTTGCTCGGTGTTGCCAGCACGCAAACGGTCGGCCTGAGCAATACTCAGAGCGCGCTGCACCGATCCTATGCCGCGCAACTGTCCTATGAGCTGGTCGATATTATTCGGGCCAATCCGATCGAGGCGCGTAATACGGCGAGTATTTTTGCCAGTTACGATACGGAGGTTAGCGCTAGTGTGCCGACCACGGTAGCAAACTGCCTGCAGGTCTCAGGCAGTTGCAGTACCGATGAGATGGCCAAGACTGCTTTGGCACAGTGGACCGCTCGTTTGCAGTCCGCGCTGCCCGAGGGCGAGGCCGAACTGAGTTTGAGCGGAGATATTTTTGAACTGCGTATTCGCTGGGCCGACTACCGCAACGACCAGATTCAGCAGGCGCTCAATGACGCCGACGCCGATATTGCCAGCAAAGATATCGATAAGATCGCCGATCGCATTACGGAATTTCGCATATGAACCGATCACCGCAGCAAGGCCTAAGTCTGGTAGAACTGATGGTGGCCGTCGTCTTAGCCAGCTTTATTATTACCGGCATTGTTCAGGTCGTGTTGTCGAACCGACAGGCCTTTAACCTCACCGAGTCGATGGTGCGGGTGCAGGAAAGTGGGCGCTTTACGCTCAATTTCATCGCCGATGATTTGCGCCAAAGCGGCAACTATGGCTGTACGCCGACCTTCGATGCGATCAGTCAAAATATCCAGTCCTTTACCGCCAACATGCCGGACATCAACGCCATTCAGACCACCGCACCAGCGGCCTTTGGCAACAGCGCCGATGGTGCCGACGGCGGGGCAAGCGCGTTCGATGCCCCCGATACCTTGGCCCTACTCAAGCTTAATCAAAATAGCGCGACCATCACCGCAGGGGTCTTGTCACCGAGCACATTGGGCATATCCAATGAGGGCAGCTTTGCCACGGGCGATTATGTCTTGGTCAGCAACTGCGAGGTGGCCGATCTGATTCGACTCGGCTCGGGCACCTCTAATATTCAGATGGTCGATGCCACCGGTGGGTTGCGCTACAGCTTTTTCGTGATGCAAAACAAGCGCTCAACCATCAACGAAATTGAGCATCGAATCTTTACCGTCAACGCCAACAGTGAGCTGGAGTTGGCGGTGAATGGCGCGCGTCAAGTCCTACTCGGGAGTGTGGAAAATATTCAATATAAGTATGGCGTCGATTCGGATGGGGATTTGGTGCCGGACTATTTTGCCAACATCCGTGATGTCCCGGTGGCCAGTATCGATGACATAGTCGCCGTCAAGGTCAGCGTGCTGACCGTGTCGGGTAGCCAAGCCGAAGGCGATATCGAGGGGGTGACCAGTTCGCCGCAGACCCTAACCTTCAATGACAAAACCCTAACCATGGCCGATCGACGACTGCGCAAGGTGTTTGAAACCACCGTTATTCTGCGCAATAGGATGAACTGATATGAATGCTAAAGTTTTGGTCCAGCGCCAGGATGCTAAGCCCATCGCGGCAAAGCAGGATGGCGCGGTGTTAATTATCGCCTTGGTGATGCTCCTTATTTTAACCTTGCTTGGGGTCTCGGTCATGGAGTCGTCGGTGGTAGAAGAGCGGATGGCCGGTAACAATCTCGATCGCAACATCGCCTTTCAGACGGCTGAAGCTTCCTTGCGCGCCGGCGAAGCCTTTGTTGCTGGCCTGGGCAATCGACCGGAACCGATCGATGGTGCCAGCTCCGGCTCGGTATCGATTCTGGGTAAGGTGCCGCCCGGTACGCCCAACTGGTGGACCAAGAGTGAGGCTTGGTGGGATGACAATGGCACCGAGTACAACGAGGAATTCGCAGGCACCCGAAAAAAACCGCGCTATGTTATCGAAGAATACGATCAGGTATGTGACGGGGCGGTGGATCCAACGGTTCGGCAATGCAAAATTATTTATCGGGTCACCGCCATCGCCTGGGGTGAACGGAACTCCACCGTACTATTGCAGTCTCTGTATGCGAGAAGGTACTAATGATGAAAAAAATTAACACCAATGTCACCCAGCTACGCCCGCAAAATTTGGGTTTTTTAGTGGTCATGTCGCTTGCCGGTGGCCTAAGTTCGGCCGCCAATCTAAGCTTGGCCGACGCGCCCCTTTTCCTGGCCAGCGGTGTCCAGCCCAACATCTATTTCATCGTCGATGATTCCGGTTCGATGGATTGGGAAACCCTCTACACCAAGGAGGCGACTGCTAACTTTGGTATGACCTCCAATGCGAATGGATCAAGCACGGTCGATGTTAGCCCGACCATTCAGACCAATGGCACCAGCAACCCCGATCGGAAAGAAATTCTAAACTCCTGTGTCGGCGTCAATGCGCTGCACTATAACCCGACAAAAACCTATACGCCCTGGGTGGGCAAGGACTCCAGTAACAATACCTATAAGGATCAGTCTGTTACCGCAGCAAAAAAATCGCCCTATAACGGCAGCGGCACAACCGATCTGACCGATGAGGATGGCAATGATGATCGGTCCGGCTATTTCCCTTGGTACGATCTAGATGGCGACAATGTTCTCGATGAATATGTCGATGGCAATGGTAATAAGTCGCGCGATGTTCTGGTCGATCGCAATGGTAACGGCACCTTTGACGGCTGGGTCACTATTAAGGATTCGAAAGGCAAGGACATCTCGGTATTTGAAAGTGAATTGGAATGCCCGGATGCCACGGTGATCCGCGCGGCCCTGGGTAGCAACGCCAAGACCAAGGACTTCCTTAATCGCTGGTTAATAGCGGTGGAGGATATGGACGCCGTTGAGAAGACAAACTTTGCCAACTGGTACTCCTATTATCGCAAGCGCAAGTGGGTGGCTAAGCGCGCCCTATCGACCATTATCGATGAGTCTACAGCACGCATGGGCATAACCACTATATGGAATAGAATTACCGAGAAGGTGGTTAATGTCGACAATATCTCGACGCCCTATAACAGCACAGCCAACGACAATAAAAACGACCTGATGGAGAGCATGTTCAAAATAGGTGCGAGTAATGGTACACCGCTTCGGTCAGCCTTGAAGTCAGCCGGGGAGTATTTTCGGGAAGCGCCCGGTTCCGGTCCGATCTTGAAAGCAGATGATGGCGGGTCATGCCAGCAAAACTTTGCCATTCTGATGACCGATGGAGTCTGGAACGGTAACAGTCCAGAGGTTGGTAATCAGGACGCCAATACGGCCTCGCCGTTCGACGGTGGCCTCTATGCGGATGCCTATTCAAACACCCTGGCCGATGTGGCGATGAAATACTACAAGACCGATTTGCAGTCATCATTGGCCGATAAAGTGCCGACCAATGATGCCGATACCAATACCGTTCAGCATCTGGTGACCTACACCGTGGCCTTCGGCGTATCCGGTACTCTGCCGGACGGATTGAAGCCCAGTGCGGACCCTGACGACAACTGGCCCGGCTGGCCTCAAGCCGCCTCGGGTTCAGACGAAACCATCGATGATCTGCGCCACGCAGCCTATAACGGCCGCGGACAGTTCCTCAATGCCGGCGATCCTCAAGAACTGATCGAATCGTTGAATGGGGCGGTGCAGGATATTCAAGGACGTGACGCCTCGGCCTCGGCGGTCAGCGTCAACACCGGTTCCATTTCGTCATCGACCATGTTGTTTCAGGCGGAATTTAACAGTCAGAAGTGGACCGGTAAGATCAATGGTATTCCGGTGAAGTTAGATGGTTCCTTGGATTTAGCCAATAAAGAATCGGCCTCAAAAGTGCCGTTACACGGCGACCGCACGATCATCAGTTATGATGGCAGCAGTGGCATCCCATTTCAGTGGGTCGACCTAACCAGTGCGCAAAAGGCGCTGCTCGGTTCCCAAGAAATATTGGACTATACCCGGGGCGATCGCAGCAAAGAGGTCGCCAAAAATGGCACCTATCGTGACCGAACGTTAATCGCTCCATCACTCGGCCCCCTGGGTGACATTATTAACTCAGCACCCGCCTATGTCGGCAACCCGGAATTCCTCTACCCGGATTGGTTGGAGCCTAATAATAAATACAGTACTTTCCGTCGTAATCCGGACGGGGACGGCGTTACTAAAAAGATCGGATCCTTGGAGTTGTATCGCACTCCCATGCTCTATGTCGGTTCTAACGATGGCATGTTACATGCGTTTAATGTCGATCCAGCTATCACAGGCACGGCAAACTTTGGTCTGGAAGTCTTTGCCTATGTGCCGACCCAGGCGATGAAAAAGTTACCCGATATTGCCAATAAAAACTACAAACACGCCTATTCGGTGGATGGCTCACCCGAAGTGGCGGATGCCTACTTTAATGACCGTTGGCACACCGTGCTGACCAGTGGCATGAACGGCGGTGGCCAGGGGATCTTTGCCTTAGATGTCTCTAACCCCAATGCCTATAACACTGAGGCGGCTGCAGCCGCGACGGTACTGTGGGAATTCACCGATGCCGATGACGCCGACCTGGGCTATACCTTTGGTAAGCCGACGATCGCAAAAGCCAATAATGGCAAATGGGTTGCGATCTTCGGCAACGGTTATAACAACACCGTGGCCGACGGCCAGGTTGGTAGTGGCAGCGCGCTAATCTATATAGTCGATCTGGAAACCGGCGCTCTGCTGCAGAAAATCGATACCCAGATGAACGCCCTAGCGACCCCGAACGGTATGTCGACCCCAACCACCGTGGATCTCGACGGAGACTATCTAGCCGATGCGGTCTACGCCGGTGACTTGGAGGGCAATATGTGGAAGTTTGATATATCCAGTGCCAACCCGGCGCAGTGGGGTGTCGCATACAAAACCGGTAGCACTCCCACGCCGCTCTATACCGCCTGTGCGACCGTGGTGTGCAGTACCACCAATCGTCAACCCATTAGCGTGAAGCCGCAGATCGGCTTCAACAAAGGCGCCACCGGCTTACTTATTTACTTTGGCACCGGCACCTATTTTTTACAGAATGATAACCAGAATAACGGACTGCAGTCGTTCTATGCCATCTGGGATAAGGGCCTTGCCACGCTAACCGCTTTTAACAAGTTTCATCTGTTGCAGCAGAATATTATCGAGGAAGTGGCGGTGCCGACGGAAAATTTAGACAGTAATGGCGCCGCCATTATTTCCTACCAACGGGCCACGTCGAACTTCCCGATCAACTGGCATAGCGCAGCCGGTCTGCCCGTTGACGGCAGCGATGCCGACCTGTTGGTCGACTCTCATCTGGGCTGGTATATGGACCTAGTGAACACCGAGGGGGGCAATACCGATGGCAAGGGTGAACGCTCGGTCAGCAATCCAATGCTAAGAGATGGCAGCATTATTTTCGTTACCGCCATTCCCGATCAGGATCCCTGTTCCTATGGTGGTAGCAGCTGGTATATGGAGCTTAATGCGGTCACTGGCGCTCGTCCCGAAACAGCCATTATCGATATCGATGGCGATGGCGATATTGACGAGGACGACTATATTGATACCATCGCGAAAAACCAGGTGGCCAGTTCCGGGGCCCGCTCTGCGTCCTTGGCGACCTCACCCATCTGCATTACCTTGCCCAACGGCGTTGAGACCTGCAAATCGAATACGTCCGATGCCAGCATACTGGAGGTCGAGCGCGACGCGGGCGTCCTGCTGGGTCGTTGGATGTGGCGTGAACTTAGAGTCGGTCAATAGGGGAATAAACATGCTTAAACTCATTCAAATAATGGTACTGATGAGCTGCTTGATGCTGCCGTTTTTAGGTCATGCAGCTGAGCCGCAGATGGAACAGTTCGTCGAGCAGGTCTGGGGTGTTGATACGGCCCAGGCGCGCGTGCAAATCGGCGACCAATCCTTCACCTACACCAACTTCACCATCGTGCAGGATTATCGCGCCGAGCCAGATCAACGCTTGCCGCTCAATGCCGCGCGCCGAGGTACCTGGGTGCTAGTGGACGCTTACTACTCGGTTGACCTGAAACGCTATATTGTTCAGCGCCTGCAGCTTTTACCCTCGACCGCGGTAGCAAAAAAATTACTCGAGAAGCTCAACGACGAGTAGCGAGCTGATGACGAACTTACTGGGCGCGCGTGAAAAAAAATCACCAGAGTGGGAGCTCCTATGAAACAACAGACTGCAGGCTTTACCCTAATGGAACTGATGATATCGGTAGCCATCATCGGAATTTTAGCGGCCTTTGCTTTTCCGCGTTACATGCAATTTGTCGACAACGCCCATCGCAACGATGCCCAAGCGGCATTGATTTCTTTGGCAGCCCATTTGGAACGGCGCTTCACGGAAAATAACAGCTATTGCGACAGCGGTAGTGTGGTGGAGACCGATTGTGGCGCGGCGGCAAGCGGTGATAAAGGCAAACCTACCTTCTTTGCCCAAACGGTACCATTGGACGGTGGGACGCCAATCTATAACTTAACCATTGAATCGGTATCGGCAACGACCTTTGAAGTGCGCGCGGTTCGGGTCGCCGGCCAGCGCATGGCAAACGACGACTGTGGCGATTTCACCTACACCCAAACCGGCCGCAAAGATCAGGTGAACGAGACTGAAACCTGCTGGTAGACTCAGACCTTAACGGTCACAGCGTGCCACCTGCCAGCGCTGGTGGCTGAAACGCATGGGCTGCTGCTGGTCATTGCGCCGGCTATGAAGTTTGGCGCGGCCTAAAATATTAATCGTCATATGGTAGGCCGTTTTATCGAGCTCGCCCAATGGGCATAGGGTGAACCCGCTGGCCATACCGAGATAGGTATTGTCGCCGCGGATATCGCCAAACCGGAAGTAGGGCTGGCCCAGATTGTAGTAACCGAAGCGGGTCTCCGCCTTGGGCAATAGGACCCGCAGTATTTTCTCATCAGGGTCTAATTTTTTATTACGGTTCGAGTCGGTGAACAGGGCCCATTCCTGATGCATATCGTCGGCGCAGCGATTCGCTTGCAATGGGCAGAGGGTGACCAACGAATTTTCCAATGCGGCAGAGGCCCTAGCAAAGCTAAAAAGTTGTAGCCAACGTTTTTTTTCTTGATAGGCGCTATAGGATTGGCTCAGCTCTGTGAGTCTGGGTAGGGAGGTACCGGTGACAATCATCACCACGGCAATGACCACCACAAGTTCTATTAGGGTAAAGCCGGTGCGCTGCATTTGCGGTCCCTGCAAATTCAATGTTGCGCTACTGTAACGAAGGTTTATTGAGCCGGTAAAGCAAGGCAGTGCAAGTATAGCTTGGTTAGCCAATCGGGTTAGCAGGGCTATTCCAAGCCGAGTTTTTTCAGTCGATACCGCAATGCTCTAAAGGTAATGCCTAAGCGCTTTGCCGCCGCGGTGCGGTTCCATCGGGTTGCTTCCAAGGCCTGCTCGACGACATTGCGTTCTATATCCATAAGGTAGTCTTCCAGCGACACGCCGTCCGCTCGAGCCGCCAATGCCGCAGGCTCATTAGGCGATGGCTCGGCATTATAACGGCTGTTCAAATTTAGATCGGCGGCGCCGATGGTGTCGTCCTCACACAGAGCAAAAGCCCGTTCGAGGATGTTTTCCAGCTCGCGAACATTGCCGGGGAAGCTATACAGATGGAGTTCTTTTTTCGCCTCAGCGGTTAGCCGGGCCATCGGCAGTTCATAGTTGCCGGCAATACGCTGGAGTATTTGTTGACTCAACAAGGGGATGTCATCGGTACGTTCACGCAGCGCCGGAATCGTTAAGGCAATCACATTGATGCGATAAAACAAATCCTGGCGAAACTCGCCTGCTTCGACCATGGCGTCGAGATTTTTGTGCGTTGCACTGAGAATTCGGACATCGACATCGAGCTCATTTTGAGTGCCGATTGGCCGAATTTTTTTCTCCTGTATCGCCCGTAACAGTTTGACCTGCATGGCCAATGGCAAATCGGCGACCTCATCGAGAAATAGGGTGCCAGCTTGGGCGGCTTGAAAAAATCCCTGCTTATCTTCCGTTGCCCCGGTAAAGGCCCCCCGCTTGTGACCGAAAAATTCACTCTCCATTAATTCAGAGGGGATCGCACCGCAGTTCACCGCGATAAAGGGTCCCAGCGCACGCGGACCGAGGGTATGAATCTGACGCGCGGCCAGCTCCTTGCCCGATCCGGACTCACCCTGAATAAAGACCGGCGCTTGACTGACCGCCAGTTTGCGAATTTTTTTCTGTAGCAGTTGCATGGCCGCGGATTGGCCCATGTCTAGGGCTTTGGCATGCATACCGGTGTCGAGTTGATGGCCCGTCGGAGGCTTTACCTTCAGTGCCTGGGTGATGAGGTTGCGCAGTTTATTGACATCGAGTGGTTTGGACACGAAATCAAAGGCCCCGGATTTCAGTGACTCGATGGCCAGATCCATATTGCCGTGCGCGGTAATGACCGCTATCGGGGTGTCGGGTTTGGTCTCGGCAACGTAACGCACTATATCCAGGCCATTGCCATCGGGCAGGCGCATATCGGTGAGGATTAAATCCACCTCCTGTTGTTTGATGGCCATAATGGCCGACGAGACATCGACCGCGCTGCAGCTTGCGATACCCATGCGCATTAGGGTGATTTCGAGCAACTCGCGGATATCCGGTTCATCGTCGATAATTAACACACATTGGGCGGTTGGCATAGGGCGCAAATCCTTTTCTACAGAGTGACTAACGCTCACTGCGTTGACTGAGCGCGTGCGGGAACACGATTCGAAAACAACCACCGCGGCGATTTTGCACATAGGACAATTTCAGTCGGTTGGCTTCACACAGTTCCTTGGCAATATAAAGGCCTAAACCGGTGCCGCTGTGTTCGGTGGTGTAAAAGGGTTCAAACAGGTTTTTAATCTGATCGCCGGGGACGCCCAGCCCCTCATCTTCGATATCAAGATAGTATTGTTCACTGCCCGACAGTTCGCCGGTGCTGAGCCTAAGCCGACGCTGTCCGACCTGCAGACCACTATAATATAGACCATTGGCGATAAGATTGTGCAACGCCTGTTTGATTTGGTGAATATCGATGTGCATGTTGAAATTAACCTCGACGGCAATTTCAATTTGGTCCTGCTGACGTTCTGTTTCGAGTTCGCGTTCCGCCAAGCACTGTTCGATTAGGGCGGCCGCAGCGATACTGCTAATTTGTTTGGGTCGTCGGCGCGACAATTCCAGAATGGTCTCGATGATTGTATTGACCCGCTGAGAGTGGGTGTGAATCATCGCCAATAAACGCTTATCGGCTTCTGCCAAGGCCGGTGCTTCATCGAGCAACTGGGCGGCATGGCTGATCGCACCCAATGGGTTGCGTATTTCGTGAGCGATCGAGGCGGTCAGGCGACCAAGCGAGGCCAGTTTTAGCTGTTGCGCCTGCTGTTGCATCCGACCGGAGTCCTCCAAGAAAATAATCAGGTCACTGGTTTGCGTCGCGTGCAGTCGGGCAATATTGACGCTCACCCCGGGATGCTCGGTATCGGCCTGAATCGGTTCGATCTCGTTATGGGGGTTGCGTTGCCAACTGGCCAACCGATCCTGCAGGGACTGGCTGAGCCAGAAAGGGGGGGTATCGGTCTCCTTGAGCAGGTCGCGCGCAGCATCATTCATCAAACGAATCGCGCCCTCGCTGGTGACCACTATGATGCCGGTGCGCAGCCGCTGGACGATCAGCTCATTGAGATGGCGCAGGTCGAGAATGGTATCGGCTTGGACTCGAGCCAGCTGCTCGGTTTTTTTTACCCGTTGGCCAACATATTGTAAGAAGAGGGTCTCGGCAAAATAACCCAGACCCAGCAAGGCGGCCTGCAATAGATCCCTAGTGGCGCCGTCGAGCGGTAATATTTCGGTATAGACCACACTGGAGGTGGCGGTAGCGGCCACTAACAGGCTCTGCCGCAAGGGTAGGAGTAGCCCCCCGATGCCAACGCTAATCAACATTAGGCTGCCGAAGCCGCTGTCGACGCCGCCGCTGTAACGCAAGATCAGCATCAGCAGCAGGATATCGGTGATCAATAGAACGGTGATCGGTGTTTTCGATAGCTGCTCATTCACCGTTAATAGCATGCCCAGTATGGTCAGGATTAAATAGACCAAGGTCGCCAATTGCATGGACTCAGGGTTGGGGCTGGGCAGCAGCTCTTTTGCGGTCTCCGGTAACAGCGCCAGAACACAGAGGCCGGTCGCCAAGATCAGCCGGAAGATACCGAAAGCGAACAACAGCTGTTGGACGCGAAAAACGGGTTGACTGAGTCGGATGCTAAAGCTCATGTCGGGGCTTCTTTTTCAGGCCCCGGTGACGATAAAGATCACCGGTCGCGGTGTTAATAGGGTAGAAACCTTGTTCTGCGGCGAAACAGGCTTCACAATATGGTAATTACCTCCTTAGAGTAGTCTATGAACATACGTGTGGCGCTGGCCCAGCATCGTTTTCCGGTTGGGGACATAGACGGCAACGTCAGTAAAATATTGCTCTTGGCCCAACAGGCCATCGATCAACAGGCCGACATGGTGGTGTTTCCGGAACTGACATTGACCGGTTATCCGCCGGAAGACCTGCTCTTGCGCCCCAGCCTGGGTAAGCGGGTCAGTGATGGTTTACATCGCCTGTTCGACGCCAAACTGCCCATTGCCATCGTCGTCGGTTACCCCCAGCGGGAAGACGGCAAGCTGTTTAACAAGGCCATGGTGATCGACCATGGCCAGGTCATTGCCGACTACCGCAAGCAGCATCTGCCCAACTACCAAGTGTTTGATGAGAAACGCTACTTTCAGAAAGGCACGCAAACCTGCGTCTTTAGTTTTAAAGGCGCTCAGATAGCCCTAAGTATTTGCGAAGATATCTGGTACGACGGCCCCGCGCGCAGGGCCTTCGAAGCCGGTGCCATGATAAACATCAATATTAATGGCAGCCCCTATTCGATCAATCGCACCGCGGAACGGCATGAACAGGTGACTAAGGTCGTCAAGCAATGGCCGATGACCACCCTCTATGTCAATCATATAGGTGGCCAGGATGAGCTGGTGTTCGATGGCGGCTCCTTTGTTGTCAATCCTAATGGTGATGTCGCCCATACTCTGGCGCTGTTTAAGGAGAGCCTAGCGCTGGTCGATTTAACCTCGGTGGCCGGCCAATGGTGCGTAGTGGCGCCCTCGATTGCGCCGGAGCCCTCTAACTCGGCTGCCTTGTACGAGGCGTTGAAAGTCGGCTTGGCCGACTATGTTAATCGCAACGGCTTTTCAGGCATCGTGCTGGGCATGTCCGGGGGCATCGACTCGGCCCTCAGCGCCGCCATTGCCGTCGACGCCCTGGGCGCCGATCGCGTGATGGGGGTGATGATGCCTTACCACTATACCGCCAAGATCTCCCTAGAGGACGCCGAGGCCGAAGCGAAAAACCTAGGCATTCGCTATGAAGTGTTGCCTATAGGCGATGCCTTTGAAACGGCGTTGAGCACCCTAAAACCAGCCTTTGGTGACAAGCCGGTCGATGTTACCGAGCAAAATATGCAATCGCGTATGCGCGGTGTCTTCTTGATGGCGCTGTCCAATAAACTCGGCTTTATGGTGCTGACCACCGGGAACAAGAGTGAACTGGCGGTTGGCTATGCCACCCTCTACGGCGACATGTGCGGCGGCTATAACTGCCTGAAGGATGTCCCTAAGACGTGGGTCTATACCCTGTCCAATTGGCGCAATGAACAGAGCCCGGTGATCCCGGAGCGGGTCATTACCCGGCCGCCCTCGGCGGAATTGGCACCGGATCAGCTCGATGAGGATAGCTTGCCGCCTTATCCGATACTGGATGAAATTATCGAACGCTATGTCGAACGGGATGAAAGCCTCGATGCTATCGTCGCCGCCGGCTTTGACTACGACACTGTGTATCGGATCGTACGGCTGATCGACCTCAACGAATACAAACGCCGACAGGCACCAGAAGGGGTTCGGGTCTCCAAACGCGGTTTCGGCCGCGATCGGCGTTACCCGATCACCCATGGCTGGAAACCAGGAAACTAGCCGTAATGATTAATATTTTATGGGATCTAGACGGTACGCTGATCGACTCGATGGCGGTAATCGCCCGTTGTTTAAATCAAACTTCAGAGCACTTCGACCGTGGCCCAGTACCGGCGGCCCAGATCCGTTCGATGATCGGTCCGGAATTGGGTGTGTCGCTCGGCCGCATATTGGATACTCAGGATGCCGAGCAGATCCAACGCGCGAAAGACTTTTACCGCTCCTGTTATCAGTACAGCTTGCACGACAGCCCGGTTTACCCCGGCATGCTCGAGGTGCTGCAGCACTGTAACCGAATCGGTGTACGGCAGTTTATTGCTACGGCCAAGTATCAGCTCTATGCCGAACAGATTATCGCCCACAGCGGCCTGGCCGAGTTCTTTACCGGGATCTATGGTTCGACCGAAAGCGGTCAATACGGCGACAAGAAAGAACTACTGGCCTGGTTGCTGGCCGAAGAGAAGCTCAAAGCCAGTGAAACGCTGATGATCGGCGATACGGCCTATGATGTCGCCGCAGGGCGCCACCATGATCTGACATCACTGGGGGTCTTATGGGGCTATAGTGACGCGCCCACTCTGCTCGCAGCCGGTGCGCACCAATGTGTTGCGGCGCCTGAGGATCTGATGGCGGTAATCAAGGGTTCCACGATGGCGTTTTGCTAGCCTCGCTGAGAGGTGCACGACGGCTTGGTTAAGCCGTCGTTGCGCTATTCAGACGCTAGCTGGTTAGACCCAAGGTTAACAGCTTGACCCACCAGCGGTCTTCGGCCCACTTGGGCGCTTGGTAGCTGCCGGAAGCGAATACCGCATGGTCCGGATAGGTTGTTTGCAGGCGGGTTAGAGTGATCTGTCGATCTTTATCGAGTTCCAGCGCGCCATAGGCTTCTGTTAAGACCACGAGGGCATCTGCCTCGGCGCTAACACCCGGATAGTGTTGAATCACCACCTGAGCGCGTTCCGCGGCGGCAACCCAGGCGCCACGCCGGATGTAGAAGTCGGCAACAATCAACTCATGGCGCGCCAGGGCGTCCTTCAGGACGATCATCGCGGTCAGGGCCGGTTCTCGATAAACACTCTCTGGAAATTGGTCGCTAAACTCCAGTAGCGCGAAAAAGGCTTTTTGGCCCTGCTCTGGCGATCGCATCGCCGGATCCACCTTGCCAAAAATGCCTCGATTGGCAAGAAACAATCGGTAATAGCTCATCGAGCGCAGAAACCAGGCGTAATCGACCGACGGGTAATCCGGATTTAAGCGCGTAAAGCGATCCGCCTCGATCAGTGCCGTGGCGAAGTCATTGGACTGATAGCGGGCGTAAATTAGATCCAGAGCACTGGCCTGGGCGAAACGACCAAACGGGAAACGGCTTTGCAGATCGGTTAAACGTTCGATGGCTAAGCTGTAATTGCGTTGGTCGAGATAGGTTTGCGCGGCCTCATAATAGCCCGATTCGGTGTCTTTCACCTTGTTTCCGAACGAGGCGCAGCCGGTTAAGAGGACCACAAACGCCAAAAAGGCTATTTGACTCACTTTTTTTGCGCTTTGCGCTACGGTAAACATGCTATCTCTCATTAAATCAGTAAAATGACTGCCATTGTAACCACAGGATACCCAAGCCTCCAATGACTGATACCACAGATTCCATCAAGGAAACGAAAATTGTCCCCCTTGACCAAGGGCACAAACGTTTCGATCAGGTAGCTGCACTGCTTTTTGATGACTACTCGCGTTCCAGAATACAGAACTGGATCAGTGGCGGGCAGCTGACGGTAGATGGTAAGACCAGACGCAATCGAGACAAGCTGATCGGGGGCGAAACGCTGGTGCTCGACGCTGTGCTAGAGGTAAATGAAGGCTGGGCAGCACAGTCTATTGAACTCAACGTGGTTTACGAAGACGAGCATATCATCGTGATCAATAAACCCGCCGGCCTGGTAGTTCATCCCGGCGCGGGGAATCCAGACGGGACCATGCTCAATGCACTACTCTATCGCTATCCGGAGCTTGCCTCCGTGCCGCGTGCCGGCATTGTCCACCGGCTCGACAAGGACACCACCGGTCTGATGGTTGTGGCGCGAACGCTACAAGCCCAAACTGGGCTGGCGGAGCAACTGCAAGACCGAAGCATGGGGCGAGAGTATTCGGCCATCTGCATGGGGGTGATGATTTCCGGTGGTACGATCGACGCCCCGATCGACCGGCATCCGAAGCAGCGCACCAAGATGGCTGTTGCCCCTTTGACCATGGGCAAGGAAGCGGTCACTCACTATCGCGTGATCAAGCGCCTGCGCAATCACACCTTGGTGCGCTGTAAGCTGGAAACCGGCCGCACGCATCAGATTCGCGTACACATGTCGCACATTGGCAATCCGATTGTCGGCGACCCAGTGTATGCCGGCCGATCGCGCCTGCCTAAGGGCGTTACGCTCGAGGTTATGACGGTGATGAAGCGTTTCAAACGACAGGCTTTACACGCCGGCTATCTGGAGCTCATTCATCCGCAAACGGGGCTGCAAATGCATTGGGAAGCAGATATCCCCGCCGACTTCCAAGAACTGCTCGATGAGATGGAACATGAATTGAAGGTCTATGGTACCGAGTTCGACCTGTGAGTTTTGAGTTTGCGCCCTGGCCCTTACCGGCCAACGTTCAGGCCGGATGGACCACTCGGCAAGGCGGCGTGAGCCAAGCACCCTTTGGATCTTTTAATCTGGCCCATCATGTCGGTGAGTCAGCCTCGACGGTCGCCACCAATCGCCGGCTATTGCGTCAGCGATTGCCCGGTGCGCCGACTGTCACCTGGTTGCATCAGACACACACCAATCGCGTCGTCCACGTGGCTGCCGCCGATCCCCAGCAGGGCCAAGACGGCAGTTATTGCACCGCCGTCGGATCCGCTTGCTGTGTTATGACGGCAGACTGTTTGCCGGTGTTTTTCTGGCGCGCCGATGGTGCCCAGGTGGCCATAGCCCATGCCGGTTGGCGCGGGTTGGCCGACCATATCCTCTTGGCCACTCTGGCGAACTTTGACCGAGCTGATCGAGTCTATTGTGGCATCGGACCGGCGATCGGTCCGAAGGCCTTCGAAGTCGGCCCGGAGGTTAGGGCGATGTTCAACAGTTGGCCCGGCTATGAGCAATTTTTCACGCCGCGCGGCAGCAAATACCTCTGTGATCTGGCCGGGCTGGCAGCATCCCAACTCACCGCTGCAGGCGTACAACGCGTCTATCGATCGAATGCCTGTACCGTGCAAAACCCGGAACTTTATTACTCCTATCGCCGGGACGGTCAAACGGGTCGCATGGCCAATTTGATTTGGAAAATGGCGCGTTAAGTCGGTTCAGCTGGGCTTGATTCCGGTCCCTTAGCCCTCATTTATGTAACAGACTTATAAACGTCAGATTAGGGTAATAGTATGCGTATTGATCGTCTTACCAGCAGCTTACAGTTGGCATTATCCGATGCACAGTCGATTGCACTGGGCCAGAACCACAGCTTTATCGAACCGGTCCATCTGCTGATCGCGTTGCTCAATCAAAAAAACACCTCTATAGCCGCCGTGCTGAAAAAAGCCGGCGCGACTGTGGCTAAATTAAAGGCTGCGGCCGATACGCAGTTGCAGCAACTGCCGGAAATAAGCGGGTCCGACGATGACGTGCATATGTCCAATGACCTGGGTCGAGTGCTGAATCGGGCCGATAAGTTATCGCAACAACGTAAAGATCAATTTATAGCCAGCGAGCTGGTACTCTTGGCCATGTTGCAGGACCGGTCGCGCATTGCCAAAACCTTGCAGGAAGCCGGACTGGTCGAAGTTGTCTTGCAGCAGGCCATTGACGATATGCGCAATGGCGAGTCGGTGTCCAGCGCCGACGCCGAGGAGAGCCGGCAAGCCTTAGACAAGTATACCGTCGATCTAACCGCTCGCGCCGAAGCGGGCCAGCTCGATCCAGTGATCGGCCGGGACGATGAAATTCGCCGGACCATCCAAGTGCTGCAACGCCGGCGCAAAAATAATCCGGTCTTAATTGGCGAGCCCGGGGTCGGTAAGACCGCCATCGTCGAAGGCTTGGCGCAACGCATCATCAATGGTGAAGTGCCGGAAAGCTTGAAGAATAAGCGCGTGCTGTCGCTCGATCTGGCGGCGCTGGTGGCCGGTGCCAAGTTCCGCGGTGAGTTCGAAGAACGACTCAAGGCGGTATTAAATGAATTGGCCAAGCAGGACGGCCAGATCATCCTCTTTATCGACGAATTGCATACTGTGGTCGGTGCCGGTAAAGGCGACGGCGCCATGGATGCCGGCAATATGCTTAAGCCGGCGCTGGCGCGAGGCGAATTGCATTGTGTTGGCGCGACCACCCTGAACGAATATCGCCAATATATTGAAAAAGACGGCGCCTTGGAGCGTCGCTTCCAGAAAGTTCTGGTCGACGAACCCAATGAAGAAGATACCATCGCCATCTTGCGCGGCCTAAAAGAGCGCTATGAAGTGCATCATGGGGTAACCATAACCGACGGTGCCATTATTGCGGCGGTCAAGTTGTCCCAGCGTTATATCTCCGATCGCCAGCTGCCCGACAAGGCCATCGATCTGATTGACGAGTCGGCAAGCCGAATCCGCATGGAGATTGACTCCAAACCGGAGTCGATGGATCGACTCGAACGCAAACTGATTCAATTAAAAATCGAGGCCGAGGCGCTGAAGAAAGAAAGCGATCCCCAGGTGCGCTTATCTCTGGCGCGACTGCATGAATCGATTGCCGAATTGGAACGGGAATATTTCGACCTGGAAGAAATATGGCTGGCTGAAAAGGCTGCCGTGCAGGGCTCGCAGCACGTCAAAGAACAGCTTGAACAAGCCCGAGCGGAACTGGAGGCCGCTCGCCGGGCCAGCGATCTGACTAAGATGTCGGAATTGCAGTACGGCCGTATTCCAGAACTGGAGAAACAACTCGATATGGCCGCTCAGGCCGAGATGATGGATATGCAGTTGCTGCAGTATCGGGTAACCGATGAATCGATCGCCAATGTGATTTCGCGCTGGACCGGCATCCCAGTCGACAAGATGCTCGAAGGTGAACGTGACAAACTGTTGCGCATGGAAGAGGTCTTGCATACCCAGTTGATCGGCCAGCATGAGGCGGTGGTCGCGGTATCAAACGCCATCCGGCGCTCGCGTTCGGGCCTGTCCGATCCGGATCGACCCAATGGCTCCTTTCTCTTCTTGGGACCAACCGGCGTCGGTAAGACAGAGCTGTGTAAGGCGCTGGCCAACTTCCTGTTCGATACCACGGACGCGATGGTGCGCATCGATATGTCCGAATTTATGGAGAAGCACTCGGTCGCGCGTTTGATCGGCGCGCCGCCGGGTTATATCGGTTATGAAGAGGGGGGTTATTTAACCGAGGCGGTGCGCCGTAAACCTTACTCGGTGATCCTGCTCGATGAAGTCGAAAAGGCCCATGGCGATGTCTTTAATATACTGTTGCAGGTCCTCGATGACGGTCGCCTGACCGACGGGCAGGGTCGCACCGTCGATTTCCGTAATACTGTTATTGTGATGACCTCCAACTTGGGTTCAGAACAGATTCAGCAGCTCTCGGACGCGGCCCAGTATGATGAAATGAAAGCCGCGGTGATGACGGTCGTGGGCGGCTATTTCCGACCGGAGTTTATCAACCGACTCGACGAGGTCGTGGTCTTTCATCCGCTCGCGCGTGAGCAGATACAGGGCATCGCGAAAATCCAATTGGCGCAGCTGCATCGTCGCCTGACCGAGCAGGAGCTGGGCCTGAGCATCAGCGATGCGGTGCTCGATAAGCTCTGTGCCGCCGGCTTCGATCCGGTCTACGGGGCGCGGCCGCTCAAGCGGGCGATCCAACGTGAATTGGAAAATCCGCTAGCGTCGGCTTTACTTAGGGGCGACTTCAGCCGGGGGGATCATATTCAGGCCGACTTGATCGACGCTCAGGTGGTATTTAAGCCCCTAAAGCCGAGTACCCACTAAGCCGATCTCGGTCCGACCGCCATTTAGCGATGGACATTCTTTGATCAGTCGCTAAAATGGAGCTCGAGACCGATCAATACCGATCTGTCCGTGCAACAAGGTTACAGGCAGCAATATCGACGTCGGAGTTGTTGGATATGAAATCCACAAACGGTCGGTTGTGTTGATGCTTAGGTTTACCGACCTAAACGTTTGAACACAGGCTGAAGAAGAGCTGATAAAGCGAACGCGTTCCTGTACCACAGCAAAGGTCTACAAACATGTCAAAATCGTCGCTTCAGCCAGAATTGCTTTCTGGTGGTGAAATGCTCTGTCGTGCGCTGCATGACGAGGGTGTCGAATTCATTTACGGTTATCCGGGTGGCTCGGTGCTGCATATTTATGACGCGTTGCACCATCAGTCCAAGATTAAACATGTGTTGGTGCGCCATGAACAGGCCGCCACCCATATGGCTGACGCCTATGCCCGTGCGTCGGGCAAGGCTGGTGTCGTACTGGTGACTTCAGGACCGGGGGCGACCAACGCCATCACCGGGATTGCCACAGCCTATATGGACTCCATTCCGATGGTGATTATTACCGGCCAGGTGATGAGTCATCTGATCGGCGGCGATGCTTTTCAAGAAACCGACATGATGGGTATTTCACGGCCGGTGGTGAAGCACAATATGATGGTGCGTGACCCGAAAGACATTCCGATGTTGATCAAGAAGGCCTTCTATTTGGCCGAAAGCGGTCGCCCGGGTCCGGTGGTCATCGACATCCCCAAAGATATGACCATGCCCAACCAAAAGTTTCCGTACATTTATCCGGAGCGTATCAAGATGCGCTCATACAATCCGGTAAAAAAGGGCCACAGCGGTCAAATTCGTAAAGCCGTTACGTTGATGATGCAAGCCAAGAAGCCGGTAATCTATGCCGGTGGTGGCGTTATCTTGGGCCGTGCCTCCGACGAACTGACGAAAATGGCACATCTGTTGAACTTTCCGGTGACCAATACCTTGATGGGCCTAGGGTGTTTCCCCGGGACCGATGAGCAGTTTATCGGCATGTTAGGCATGCACGGTACCTACGAGTCGAATATGGCCATGCACAATGCCGATCTGATTATCGCCATTGGCGCTCGGCTGGACGATCGGGTAACGAACAAGGTTTCAAAGTTTTGCCCTGACGCGAAATTGATCCATATCGACATCGATCCAACCACGATCTCCAAACACATAGCCGCCGATGTCCCTATCGTCGGGCCGGTTAAATCGGTGTTGATTGAAATGCTTGAGCAGCTTGAGCAAAGCGGTCAGCAAATCGATGATGCCGCGCTGGATCAGTGGTGGGCGCAGATTGACGAATGGCGTACCCGTCACGGTGGGCGCTATCGCACCGACGACTCGACCAAGATGAAGCCGCAGTTTGTGATCGAGACCCTGGCCCGTGTCACCAAGGGCGACGCCTATATCTGTACCGACGTTGGCCAGCATCAGATGTTTGCCGCTCAGTATTACAAGTTTAATAAGCCCAATCGCTGGATCAATTCCGGTGGCCTGGGCACCATGGGCTTTGGTTTACCGGCGGCTATGGGTGTGCAGATTAACTACCCAGAGGCTGATGTGGTTTGCGTCACCGGTGAAGGCTCTATTCAGATGAACATTCAAGAGCTGTCGACCTGCAAACAGTACGGTTTGCCAGTCAAGATTGTTTGTCTGAACAACGGCTACCTGGGCATGGTGCGCCAATGGCAGGATATGAATTACGAATCGCGTTATTCCAACTCCTACATGGATTCGTTGCCTGATTTTGTCAAACTGGCCGAAAGTTACGGCCACGTCGGCTTTGTTGTCGAAAGCGCCGATCAGCTGGAAAGCACGCTGATTGAAGCCATGGCGATTCGGGATAAGGCGGTCTTCGTCGATGTACGGATCGATCCGGACGAGCACGTCTATCCGATGCAGGTGCCCAATGGGTCCATGTGCGACATGTTCTTAAGCAAGACGGAGCGTACCTGATGAGACACATACTATCGGTATTAATGGAAAATGAATCGGGCGCCCTGGCGCGCCTAGTAGGCTTGTTCGCTCAACGCGGCTACAACATCGATTCACTCAATGTTGCGCCAACCGATGACCCGACCTTGTCGCGTTTGACCCTGGTTACGCATGGGGACGAACAAATGGTGGAGCAAATCACCAAGCAGCTGAACAAGCTGGTCGAAGTAGTAAAGGTGGTTGATCTGACCGAAGGTGGGCATGTCGAGCGCGGTCTGATGCTCGTCAAGGTTCGCGCCACGGGCGCTCAGCGCGAAGAGGTTAAACGTACCACCGACATCTTTCGAGCACAGATTGTCGATGTATCGCCGACCACCTTTACCATCATGGTAACCGGAGAGGAAGAGAAACTGGCGGCGTTCCTCGAGGCGCTAGCGGGCACAACCATTATGGAAGTAGCCCGTACTGGAGTCTCCGGTGTCGCTCGGGGTGAAAAGGTCCTCAGCGTCTAAGGCGATATCGACTGAAAGGGTATCGAAGCGCTCAAGGTGAGCGCTTTTTTTTGTCCGCGCGTATAGCCAAGACAAAAAAAACCCACACTAGGTGTGGGTTAATACTCGTTCCCTTTTGAGGAGCTCACTGAGTTCTGTTGACCGGCTTACGCCTCGACGATGCGCTTCATATCGGTCATATAGCCGCGTAATTCTTCACCGATGTATTCGATCGGATGGTTACGAATGGCGTCGTTCGCCTGTACCAGGGTCAAATTGTCTACCGAGTTAGAAGCAGCCTTCATGCCCTTGCCGATCACATCGGTGCCGATACCAGGCATGAAATGTTCAGCCAATAGCGGTACGGCGGCATGGGCGAAGAGGTAGTTACCATATTCAGCGGTATCGCTGATCACCACATTCATTTCATACAGCTTCTTGCGCGCGACCGTATTGGCAATGAGCGGTAACTCATGTAACGACTCGTAATAGGCGCTTTCTTCGATAATGCCGCTTTCAACCATGGTTTCAAAGGCCAGTTCAACACCGGATTTGACCATCGCAATCATCAGAATGCCGTTGTCGAAATAGTCCTGCTCGTCCAGGTCGTTCACCGCCGCAGGAGCCTGTTCAAAGGCAGTTTGGCCGGTCTCTTCGCGCCAGCGCAACAGATCCTTATCATTGGCATCCCAATCGGCCATCATGGTGGTAGAGAAATGACCACTGATGATATCGTCTTGATGCTTGCGGAACAGGGGTCGCATCAATTCTTTCAGGGTTTCTGACAATTCAAAGGCACGCAATTTGGCGGGATTGTCGAGGCGATCCATCATATTGGTGATGCCACCGAGCTTGAGCGCTTCGGTAATAGTTTCCCAGCCAAACTGAACCAATTTGGCGGCGTAGCTGCTGTCGACACCCTCTGCGATCATCTTGTCGTAGCAGAGAATCGAACCGGCTTGCAACATGCCGCACAGGATAGTCTGTTCGCCCATCAGATCGGACTTCACTTCGGCAACAAAGGAGCTCTGCAGCACGCCGGCACGATGACCGCCGGTTGCGGCAGCCCATGCCTTGGCGATCGCCATGCCATTGCCTTGTGGATCGTTTTCAGGATGCACGGCGATCAACGTCGGGACACCGAAACCACGTTTGTATTCTTCACGCACTTCAGTACCAGGACATTTCGGCGCGACCATGACCACGGTGATATCGGCGCGAATCTTTTGGCCTACCTCAACGATATTAAAGCCATGTGAGTAACCCAGGGCTGCACCCTGCTTCATCAGTGGCATAACCGCTTCAACCACGGCAGAATGTTGCTTGTCGGGGGTTAGGTTAACGATCAAGTCGGCGTGGGGAATTAACTCTTCATAAGAGCCAACGGTAAAGCCGTTTTCATGCGCATTCTTCCATGACTGACGTTTTTCGGTGATCGCAGCCTGGCGTAAGGTATAGGCAACATCCAAGCCTGAGTCACGCATATTGAGGCCCTGATTCAAGCCCTGAGCGCCACAACCGACGATAACAACCTTCTTACCCTTTAAAAAATCGCACTCATCGGCAAATTCGTTGCGGTCCATAAATCGACACTGACCCAATTGCGCCAGCTGTTCACGTAAGTTAAGGGTGTTGAAATAATTATTCATTCTAATACCTGCCAAATCTGGATGTGGCTTCTGCCACGGTTGGATGCAGTTTAGCGAAAGCAGACGAGCGCTGAAAATGAATTGTTGGCAAGCGAGTGTTGCGGAAAATGACTTTCTGGTCGAGATTTACCGGCCAGCGTCCGAACAGGCCGTGATTTGGGGCTGCGAACGCCACTCGATCGTGCCATTCGGCCCTGCTAAGACATTAATAAACAGCCGTTCCGATGCCGCCTAGAGCCGTAAAGCCGACAGGTGCAAGCCAGTGCCTGAGTGCCCGTACAGAAACCCGCTTATTATTATTGCAAATGCTGCAACACAGTCGCTTCCGTGGCATAATTCGGCCCCTTATAGGAGAGGTCTATGGATCTTCGAGCGTTACGTCAATTTATACATCTGTCGCAAACCCTGCACTACGGTAAAACATCCGAGGCAATGCACGTCAGTCCATCTACATTGAGCCGCAGTATTGCGCGTTTGGAGGATGAGCTCGGTGCTACCCTATTTGAGCGGGATAACCGAACCGTGGTTCTGACCCAGGCGGGACGGCAGTTTCGGGAGTTCTCAGAGACGACCCTGACGCACTGGCAAGATCTTAAGCATCAGCTGAAAAATGATCCGATTGAATTGACCGGTCAAATACGGCTTTATTGCTCTGTCACCGCAACCTATTCGGTGATGTCAGAGCTACTGACCCGATTTCGTGGGGAATACCCAAACATCGAAGTGATACTGGAGACCGGCGATACCGCGCAAGCGATTCAACGGGTTATGGACGATGAGGTCGACATAGCCGTGGCCCCCTTGCCCGACCAATTGCCCAACCCGCTCTTGTTTAAGTCATTGGTGGTGACCTCATTAGACTTTATTGGACCGACTGCCGACGGGCCCGTCAGTGCGTTGTTGGCGCAAAATCCGATTCCTTGGGGGCAGGTGCCCTTTATTATGTCGGAATTTGGCCTGACCCGAAAACGGCTTGACCATTGGTTTCGGGGTTCGAGTATCAAACCCAAGGTCTATGCTCAGGTCGCCGGCCACGAAGCCATCGTCGCCATGGTCGGCTTAGGGTTAGGCGTTGGCGTTGTACCCGCCTTGGTGACCGAAAATAGCCCGCTTAAAGATAAGATTCGTACCATTGCGGTAGAGAAAAAGCTGCAGCCCTTCGACGTCGGTGTGTGTGTATTAAATCGGCGATTACAGGACCCGTTAGTCCATGCCTTTTGGAAGACGGCACAAAAAATTCAGCAAGAGAGTAACTAATGTCGACCAAAAATGAATCAATAGTAGAGCCAGAAACGGAAACGGAAACGGAAACGGAAACAGTCGCTGTCGCCGAGACCAACCTGCGCCGCGGGGTCTATTTGATCCCCAATCTATTAACCACCAGCGCTCTGTTTGCCGGCTTTTTTGCCATCATCTCGTCGATCAATGGTGACTTTGAAAAGGCCTGTATTGCCATCTTTGTCGCGCAATTGCTCGATGGAGCCGACGGTCGGGTGGCCCGGATGACCCATACACAATCGGAATTTGGTGCGCAATATGACAGCATGTCAGACTTGGTCGCCTTTGGTTTGGCTCCGGCGTTGTTAGCCTTTTTGTGGTCTTTGAATGGCCTAGGCCAGACCGGTTGGGTGCTAGCCTTTATTTTCGCCGCCAGTGGCGCGTTGCGCTTGGCCCGCTTTAATGTCCAAATCAGCAAAGTCGATAAGAAGTACTTTGTCGGTCTACCTAGCCCAGCAGGGGCTGCAGTGATCTGGTCGATCATCTGGTCGATGGAGGCTTTTGGTGTTAGTGGTAGTCAGCTAATCTGGTTTATGGCGATTTTAGTGCCGCTGGTCGGGGTGATGATGGTGAGCCCGATACGCTACTTTTCTTTTAAAGATATCAGCGCTCAGCGCCGAGTACCCTTCTTTGTTCTGTTGGCTATCGTGTTAGTGCTGGCCTTGGTGGCCCTGGATCCGCCTAGAGTTCTGCTCGGCTTCGCATTGACCTATGCCTTACACGGACCTATTCTGGAAGTGATAAAGTTTGTTACTGGAAAGAAAAGAAAGGCAACTTCTTCATAAGTCAGGGCCCCAGACTGGCTTTTTATTACTAGAGGCAGGCTAAATGGCCCGGACATTGATCGACACTGAAAATAACACCACCCCGCAGAGCGCGTTTCTAAATCGTCGCCAGATCATTCAAGGCGCGGGCGCTTTGGCGCTGACGACGGTGGGCGCGTCCTACTCGATGGCGGCGCAATCAACGGCGCCGACCTGGCTCGATAAAAAAATAGCCTCTACCGTCTACCGCAGCTACAACGCCGGTGAACCCCTAACCGATGCACAAGACGCCAAGCAGTATAACAATTTTTATGAGTTTGGCACCGGCAAGGGCGACCCGGCAAAATATGCCGACGAGTTCAATCCCTATCCTTGGCAGATTGAGGTTGGCGGCGAGTGCGACAACCCCGGCGTAATTTCATTGGAAGACCTAATTTCGAGTCAATCCTTGGAGGAACGCATTTATCGCATGCGCTGTGTTGAAGCCTGGTCGATGGTGTTGCCTTGGACTGGTATTGAGCTGGGTAAGGTATTACGCCAGTTTCAGCCCAACAGTCGAGCAAAGTATGTCGCCTTTGAGACCATTATTCGTAAAGACGAGATGCGCGGTCAAAAAGATCCCTTTTCCTTTATCGACTGGCCCTATGTAGAAGGCTTGCGCATAGACGAGGCGATGCACCCCTTGGCGTTCTTGGCCGTGGGTATGTATGGCGAAGCCTTGCCAGTGCAAAACGGTGCCCCGATTCGGTTGGTCGTGCCGTGGAAATACGGTTTTAAGAGCATTAAGTCGATCGTGCGCATTCGTTTTGTCGATGAGCAGCCCCCGACCACGTGGAATCTGTCCAATGCTAAGGAATACGGCTTTTACAGCAACGTCAATCCCGGCCGGTCCCATCCGCGCTGGAGTCAGGCGACCGAGCGGCGGATAGGGGCTAATGGTAAGATCGAAAGAATCCCGTCGCAACTCTTTAACGGCTACCCCGAAGTTGCCAGCCTGTATGACAAGATGGATCTAGGGCTGTTCTTTTGACGCTAATCACTAAGAGACTGGCTTGGTGGCTGATATTTTTGGCCGCAGCCAGTCCATCTCTGGTGCTGTTCTCACTTTACCTATTTAATCCTCGCAGTCTTGGGGTCGACCCCATAGAAGTGATACTCAAAGAGATGGGCGAGTGGGCCTTGCGTTTTTTGCTGCTATCGCTGGCCTGCTCACCCATTCGTCGGCTTGGTTGGAAGTCGATCGTGCGCTATCGACGTATGCTTGGGCTTTTTGCCTTCTACTACGCGTCGTTACATCTTTCGACCTACCTATTGGGTTGGATCGAACTGGACTGGCAGGTCTTTAGCGAAGACATCATTAAGCGACCCTTTATTTATTTAGGTATGATTTCCTGGAGCCTGTTGGCGATCCTTGCGCTAACTTCGCCCAAAGCGATGGTACGGCTGCTTAAAAAGCGTTGGAGCATAATTCATAAGTTGGTGTATCTCATTATTGCCCTGGTCTGGGTGCACCTGTGGCTGCAATCGCGGGCATCTGCCGGAGAAGCCGTACTTTATGGCGCACTTGCGCTGTTATTACTGGGCGAGCGAGTTTATCGCAAGGCCTCAGTTTATCGGGCGAAAGCCGCAAGATAGCGCCTGTGGGCCAATTTGCTCAGTTATTTGCACTTA
>NZ_CEYAVF010000007.1:0-40231 GCF_982785585.1 Reinekea sp.
CACTGTCAGCGGACATAAAAAAAGCGGGCCAGCGGCTCGCTTTTTTTATGTCTCGGCTTTATCGGCCGATGACACCGAGCGCCCGCTTAGGAATGACTCGGTAACAAACCCAAGGACGTTAGGGGCACACCCGTCTGTTGCAGCGCCAACTGCAAGGTTGAGCGGATCACCTTGGGATCGTCGAGCTTCAATAAATCATTGGATACCGACTCAGCCCAACCGGAATCAATCTGGCGGAGCACCGATTTAACCCGCAACAGGTTGGCACTGCTCATCGACAAGCTACGATACCCCAGGCCCACCAAGGCGACAGCACCGAGAGGATCACCGGCCAATTCGCCGCACACACTGATCTCCATATTAGCAGCGTTACCGGCCGCCACGATGATTTTCAAAGCCTTCAATACTGCCGGATGCATGCTGTCATAAATGCCCGCCACACGCGGGTTATTGCGATCGACGGCGAGAATATACTGAGTCAAATCATTGCTGCCGACCGATAGAAAATCGACTAGGGAAATAAATTCATTGACCAGGTATACGGCTGAGGGGACTTCGATCATCACGCCAACCTGAGGTGTCTCGACGTGCACGCCCTCATCGTTCAATTCGTATACCGCCCGATGAATCAGGGCCAAAGATTCCTCTACTTCGCCCACGCTGGTAACCATGGGCAGCATAATGCGTAAGTTGTCGAGGTTTAGACTGGCACGCAGCATCGCGCGTACCTGGACGATAAATATTTCCGGATGATCGAGCGTAACACGCAACCCGCGCCAGCCAAGAAAGGGGTTATCTTCCTTGATCGGAAAGTAATCCAGGCTTTTGTCACCGCCTATATCCAAGGTTCGCATGGTCACAGGCCTGGGGTGAAAGGCCTCCAATTGCGAACGATATATTTTAGCCTGCTCCTCTTCGCTCGGAAAACGGCCCAACATCATAAAGGGAATTTCGGTGCGGAACAGTCCCACGCCATCGGCGCCACTTTCTTGGGAGCGAATAATATCGGTTTGCAAACCGGTATTCACGAGCAGATCGATGGCCACACCATCGGTGGTTTCACCCGGCAGGCCAGTCAACGCATCGAGCCCGGAGACGCGGACCTTCTCGTCATGGAGCAGGTCTTCAAAGTAGGCTCGGCGCTCGACCGACAGCTGGAAATAGACGTGACCGCGATAACCGTCGACCACCAGCTCCTTGCCATCGAGCTCCTGCCAAGGAATATCCTGAGCGCCAAGCACGGTTGGAATGTCCAATGCTCGAGCCAGAATTGCGAGGTGGGAATTGGCAGATCCTTGCGTGCAGACGATGGCGGCGACATTGCCCGGCGGCAACAGACCAAAGACGGTCGCAGAAATTTCCTCGCCCAACAAGATGCTGCCCATCGGAATACGGCGATCGGCCTGCTCTTCGACTAGGCGCGAGAGAATACGCTGGCCCAGGTCGCGCATGTCAGACGCGCGTTCCCGCAGGTAGGTGTCTTCCATCGCCTCAAAATGTTGTACATAGCCGCGCATGGTATCGGCCAGGGCACTGGGGGCAGACTCGCCCAGACTGATTTTCTCACGGACCGTCCCAGCAACGGCCTGATCATCGATAATGCCAGCGTAGACATCGAACAGGGCCAGCTCTTCCGGTCGCAGCTCATTTTTCAGTCGATCTCGACTATTGGACAGTTCTTGCTGCACCGCCTCAATCGCCTTGTCAAAACGGGCCAGCTCGGCGCTGATATCGTCTGTCGTGGTATAACGGATGCTGTCTAGGGTGATCGCTGGGGTCACCACATGGGCGCGCCCAATGGCGACGCCAGAGGCGCAGGCTACGCCGCTGAAGCGAATGTCGTTTTGCGCTTGGCCGCCCATGAGGTCCATGCCGGATAGGGTCCCGGTCGCCTCGGCGTGGGCGATGATGCCCGCAAGCTGGGCCGACAGGGTCACTAGAAAGGCTTCTTCCTCGTCATTGAACCGTTTTATCGCGCGTCGTTGAACCGAGAATACGCCGAGCAGCCGTCGATTGTGAATGATCGGCACGGCCAACAGACCGTGAAATTCATCTTCACCAATGGTCGGCACATGATGGTAGTTGGGGTGGAGAGCGGAATTGGCCAGGTTCAACGGCTCCTCACGCTTGCCCACCAGACCGATCATGCCTTCATTTTTGGTCAGATTCACCTTGCCGATGCCGGCGGCACTCAAGCCTTCGGTCGCCATCAGCACATAGCGTTCGACATTGGGGTCCCAGAGGAACACCGTGCAAGCGTCGACAGCCATGCCATGGCGGACCATGCTCGCCAATCGGCCCAACGCCAACTTGAGATCTCGGGCCCCGGTGACTGCGTCGACAACCTTGCGCAGTAAATTCAATAAATCAGCCATGGGCAACCTGAGGTCTGTGGATCCGCGGCGCGAGCTCCGCTAAGGCTTGGCGATAGACATCGCGTTTAAATGACACCACTTTGGACAGGGGGTACCAATAGGACACCCAGCTCCAACCGTCGAACTCAGGGTCATCACTGTGGTCAAAGGAAATTCGAGTGTCATCGGAGATCATGCGCAACATAAACCATTTCTGCTTTTGACCCACACAGATCGGCAGGGTGTTGTGGCGGATCATCCGTTTCGGCAGCCGATAACGCAACCAGCCGCGCGTGCAGGCAAGGATGGCGACATCGCTTGCCTGCAACCCAACCTCCTCATGCAGCTCTCGATAGAGCGCCTCGAGCGGAGTCTCATGTTGGCGGATACCACCTTGAGGAAACTGCCACGCATCTTGGCCGATACGGCGCGCCCATAAGACCTGGCCGGCGGTGTTGGTTAGAATTATGCCGACGTTGGGTCGGTAGCCGTCTGAATCAATCATTCGTTATTCCATTAAACGCCGTTTAACTGGGGGTCGCAGGTGAGTCGTATATCAAATCATCGCTTACCATTGTTCCACAAGCGCACTGAAAGCGCCAATTGGTGAATCTGCACTGGCGCTTTGGCTTGGCGGGCATTTCGCGCTAGAATCACCCTATACTCCACCGCTGATCAGGACATAACCGTGACCCTCGCCATTTTTGATCTCGACAACACCCTCATCTGTGGCGACTCGGACCATGCCTGGGGCCAGTTTTTAGTCGACCAAGGGCTGGTCGATACCGACAAGGTCCGTATCGCCAATGACTATTTTCTCAGTGAATACCAGGCCGGTACTTTAAATATAGATGAATATCTGGAGTTTACGCTCGCCTTTCTCGCGGGCAAATCGCCGTCCGAGTTAGCGCCCTTGCACCAGCAGTTTATGACCGAGGTGATTGAGCCGATGATGCTGCCACAAGCCATTGAACTCATTGATCAACATCGGGCACTCGGCCACCAACTGTTGATCATTACCGCGACCAATCGCTTTATTACCGAACCGATCGCCCGGCGTTTGGGCATTGAGCAGTTAATCGCCTGTGAGCCGGAATTGACCGGCACACGCTATACTGGCAAAGCCACCGGCACGCCCAGCTTCGGACAGGGCAAGGTAGTCCGTTTGCAGCAGTGGCTAGATGACCGACATGAGAGCCTTGACGGCGCCTGGTTCTATTCGGATTCGCGCAATGACCTGCCGCTATTAGAATGGGTCGATAATCCGATTGCCGTCAATCCCGATGAGGCGCTCAAAGACATCGCCCAGACCAACGGCTGGCCAATACTCGATCTAAGGAAGCCTGCGTGAAAAACACTGCGCTCGCTTTGGTTGGCCTCTGCGCCCTATTGATAGGCTGCAGCCCGAAAACAGACTCCGGGCCGGATCAAGCGACCCCGATTGTGGCAGTCGCACCGATAACAATACTGGCATCCCCGCCGTCTGGCGCAGACTTTGGTCCCGTCGGCACGGCCTTCCAGCTCGATGCAAAACAGCACACTCTCCAGATGTTGGCCTTGTGTCAGACTCTAGCGGATTCTGTGGAGGCCTTTCTCGCGACCCCCGAAGTGAGTCAACAGCAGGCGGCGCAGGCATCCTTCCGGCTCTGCTACCAAAGTTGGACAGCCAACCAGCTGTTCTTCCAGCTCGCCTTCAACCCGGCTGATAAAAAAACCCTGCAGCCCCTGCTTGATCTAATTGACACCCGACCCTTTCTGCCCGGCTATATCGACAGTATCCCAGATTACCCTTACAGCGGCCTAATCTTCGAAATGGATTTGCCCATTAACGAGGCCACCTTGCTCAGCCAACACCGACTGATGGATGAAGATTCTGCAGCCCTGGGCTTTCCGGTTGTGGAGTTTTTCCTCTGGCGGCAACCGCTTGATACGACATGGCACAGCACGGGCGACATTGCGGCCGATAGCTTGATTGAGCGGCGACACCAATACCTCCGCACCGCGACTGGCATGTTGCTGGCAGATCTGGGTGCGGTGTCTAATCGTTGGCAAGCCGGCGGCGGCTTTGGCGGCCTGCCGCACCGCGTCCAGTTGGTGGCAGTCTTGGCCAGCCTGCAACGCATAACGGCAGTCGCCTTGTTGGACGATCTGTTCAATGAGCAAGCGCTGACAGAACCGGAATGGCATCATCCGGCCATGTATAGTGGCCAGGGTCGGGCTTATCCGCTGGCGCTATTGACCGCGGTACAAGGATGGGTAGGTTTACCCGAGAGCACAACGGCCTTTGCGCAATGGCTTGACTCCAGGGCTGACCGACCGATGACGGCAGCTGATCTGCAGACGGCCGTGGCGGACAGTCTAAGTGCCGTCCAAGAACTGCCGGAAAACTATCCCGCCGACAGTGCCGCCGATGGCCAATGGGCCACCGCACGCCAGCGCATAAGCGCGTTGGCCTTGGCTTTCGGTCAGCTGTCGGAACAGCAGCAGGTGCCCATATTTAGCCAGTAGCGGGCCACGCAGTGCCCGCCGGCGTTAGAAATTTTGACTGATTTGCGCGAAAATCGCCTTGATATAACGCGTTTCGGGCACCGCCGGTAAGACCGGATGATCGGCCCCCTGTCCGCCTTCGGCGAGAATCACGACATGCCGGTCCAACTTGCGGCCGGCGCTGCGAATCATGTCGCGCAAGCGTTCGTTGTCCAGATGCATAGAACAGCTGGCACTGACCAATATCCCACCATGACTAACCAGCTTCATCGCCATCTCATTTAAGCGCTGATAGGCACGCTCGCCGGCAGCCATGTCCTTACGGCGGGTAATAAAGGCCGGTGGATCCACTATAACCACATCGAAGCGCGTTTTTTCCGCATGCAGCCGCTCCAGTACCGCGAAAGCATCACCGGCCAGGGTATCGACCCGATGCGCACAGTTGTTGAGCTCGGCATTGGCCATCACGCCCTGCAAAGCCAATTGGGAGGCATCGACACAGGTCACGGCGCTAGCGCCTAGAGCAGCCGCGGTGATGCCCCAGCCACCAACATAACTGAACACATCCAGCACGGTGCGATCCTTGGCCCACTGGGCCGCTAGGAGTCGATTGGGACGATGATCGTAGAACCAACCGGTTTTCTGGCCAGTCATCAGCGGCGCTAAGAAACGCACCCCATTCTCGATCAGTTCGACCTGCTCCGGAACCTCGCCAAAGGCTACCTCGACATAGTTGTCGAGCCCCTCGGAAGCGCGCATCTTGCCGTCGTTCTTAACCAAAATACCACGCGGCTGAACCAGACGCTGCAGGTGTTCGAGGATCACCGGCAGGCGCTGTTCCATGCCTGCGGTCGAGACTTGAACTGTGAGCACATCATTGAAGCGATCGATCACCAGACCCGAGAGGCCATCGCTGTCACCATACACCCAACGATAACAGGGCTGTTCAAAGCACTGCTCGCGTAACGCCAAGGCTTGCTTGAGGCGATTTTTAAGCACCGAGCTGGACAGGCTTCGATCCATCTGGCGAGACACCAGGCGAGCACAAATCAACGCCTGGGGATTGACCATAAAACTGCCCAAAGCCTTACCCGCAAAGTCGACGGCATTGGCAATTGAACCCGGTTCAAAGGCCTGCAGCGGTGATTTTCCGAGGTCGATTTCATTGCTGTAGATCCAATGATGGCCAGATCGAATTCGGCGTTCGGCGCCCTTATTAAGATGCAATACTTGAGTGGTCAACGGTTAAACCTTTTTTAATAAATCTAATGAAACGCCCCTGCACGTCGGCGGGTGACTGCTAAACTTTTGGCTATTAACGGCCCATTTTAGGACCTGACTATGAGCATAGAACTGGACCCGGATCAGATAGATCAAATACTGCAGGGTATCAACATTCCCCCGCAACCCCAGGTGATGGTCGACTTGCAGATGGAACAGTATCACCCCAGACCGGACATTAGCCGAATCGCCAATTTGATTGCCCAGGATGTCGGTCTGGCCGGCGCGATGTTAAAAATCGTTAATGCACCGGCGTTTGGCTTAGCTAATACCATTAGTTCGGTCCACCAGGCTACGGTCTTATTAGGCATCAAGTCGGTGGTCAACATCATTAATGGTATCAGTATTCGAGGCCAATTGAGCGATGAAGATATAGTGGGGCTGAATAATTTCTGGGACACCTCGATGGACATCGCCGTGGTCTCACAGAATGTCGCCCGTCAAATCGGTTTGCAGGAGACCGATAATGCCTATTGCCTCGGTTTGTTTCACAACACCGGCATCGTTTTGATGAAGCAACGCTTCCCAACCTACATGGATATTTTGCAACAGGCCTACGCGCACAATACCGAGCGGGTCATCGATCTGGAAAACCACCATTTCAGTACCAATCACGCCGTCATCGGTTACTACACCGCACGCTCGTGGCGCTTGCCCCATCTGATCTGCGACGCGATTGCCGATCACCACAATATCACCCAACTGTTTGCGCGCGACGCCGGGGCAGATGACGCGAAAAAAACCCTGTTATCCGTGTTAAAGATTGCCGAATATATCTGCGCCAGCGGCCCGGCGCTGGGCAAGGTGCGAGACGATTATGAATGGGCGCGCATCAAGGCTTACATCTATGAATTTACCGGCCTAGGGCCCTACGATATCGATGCCATGATCGACCAATTCAGCGAAATGGGCATCGGCTCGGTCACTGCCCGGCACTAGGAATCAACGCCGCCAGCAGCGACCTGTCGCGCACGGCAACAAAATACGGATTAAGTATATCGTCTTTACCGTAGACCAATGGCTCGCCGTTCCATTGCACAATGGCACCCCCGGTTTGCGCCAGTATCGCTTGGGGCGCGGCTGTATCCCATTCACAGGTCAGACCCAAGCGGGGATAGAGGTCCGCGCCACCTTCGGCCAATCGGGCAAACTTCAGTGCACTGCCCAGAGATTCGGTCTCGACCCGATATCCGGCGTCGGTTAGATGTTCGCGCCAAGCACCCGCCCAGCTCGAACGCCGCGACCCCAAGGCGACCAATCGCTTGGTGACACGGGCGGTCGGCAGCGGTGCCTGCGCCTCAGGCGAACCCGAAAAAGCACCGATGCCCTCACCGCCCCACCAGGCCAGGCCCGAGGTTGGCCGATAGAGTAGGCCAAATACGGGCTGCTGGTGCGACATCAGGGCGATATTGATAACAAACTCATCAGATCGGTGCAGAAATTCTCGGGTACCGTCCATCGGGTCGATCAACCAATAGAGCGGCCAATCTTTGCGCATTTGATAGTCTGGCAAGGCCTCCTCCGACACCACTGGACAGTCGACTATAGCGCCCAAGCCGGCAACCAGGATCTCTGAGGAGCGGATATCAGCCGCGGTGACTGGGCTGTTATCCGCCTTGGCCACCTGTTGCCAGAGACGCTCGTCACGATAAATAGTCAATATAGCATCACCAGCCACACGAGCCAGTTGATACAGGGCGCTAATTTGCACTGGGGTTAGGGGCAATTGCGGCGCCGAGGTGGCTTGCGGTGAGATCATGTTGGGCCTTAACAGAGTGCGCTAGAGCCCGCGATTCTAACACGTCGGGTGCCTTGCTTACCCGACCGTAAGCGGCAATAATCGAGTTAATTGGTGGCCGGACCTTGCATATTGACGGCAACGACCGCATCTTGATTGCCGCTCGGTAGACACTTTAAACGACAATCAGGGACAGACCCAGCACCGACCCTGCTGGTACCCCTTATCCGGAGTCCAAACCGGCATTTAATATTATTCAGGAGCCCAATGCGTGAGCGCCAAGACTGAAGCGAAGGATGACATCCGGCTCGACAAGTGGCTTTGGGCTGCGCGGTTTTTTAAAACCCGGGTCCAGGCCAAAGCCGCTGTTGAAAGCAATAAGGTGCACTATAACAAGGCCCGGGCCAAGCCCAGCCGGAGTGTGGAGATGGGCGCCATCTTGCGCTTACAAATCGGCTCAGAGGAAAAGACCATTGTCGTGACCCAAGTCCACGGTCATCGTCGCGGCGCACCCGAAGCCCAAGCCATGTACTTGGAAACCGACGCCTCGGTGGTCAAACGGCAAGAAAACGCTGAACAGCGAAAAACGATGAACCTGACCTCGCACGCCCCCGATCACCGCCCAAACAAGAAAGAACGGCGCGACCTGATCCGCGTGAAATCCAATATGAACGATTCTTAGCCAGGCCTTAATCATGACTGTACTCGATAACACCACGCGTTTTTTATTTGCAGACTCCGCTGTCCGAGGGGAACTGACTCAACTGGATCGTTCAGTCTCCGAGGTACTCAGCAAGCATCATTATCCGGCCGCGATTCAACCGCTACTCGGCGAATTTATGGCCGCCGCTGCGATGCTCAGCGATACCATTAAATTTGAGGGCACCCTGTCATTGCAAGTGCGCGGCTCCGGTCAGGTGCGCTCACTGATGGCCGAATGCCGAGATAATCGCGCCTTGCGGGCATTGGCCCAATATAATGATGACTTTGATGACCGGGGCCCGATTCTCGGCGAGGGTCAGATGGCGATCACCATTGAGCCAAAACAGGGCCATCGCTACCAGGGCGTGGTGGAAATTAACGACTCAGACCTGGGTTTGGCCCAAGTGCTGGAGGGTTATTTTCAACGCTCCGAACAGATCCGCACGCGCATTTGGTTGTTTGCCGATCAGCATAAGGCCGGCGGCCTTATGCTACAGGCGATGCCGCAGTCGGCCAGCGAGAGCAGTTTGACCGGTGGCGACGATGAGGACGATGATAGCTGGTCACGCCTGGTTATCTTGGCTAGCACCCTAAAGCCGGAGGAGATCTTTGGCCTTGAAGCCGAGACGGTGCTGCATCGCCTGTTTCATGAGGAGCCTGTGCGGCTCTATCCGCCGCGGCCGCTAGAATTTGAATGCACCTGCAGTGCCGATCGATCGGGCAATGCCATCATCACATTGGGCGCCCCAGAGGCATTGGCCCTGATTGAGGAACTGGGCCATATTGATATAGATTGTCAGTTTTGCCATGAGCGCTATATTTTCGGGGCTGACGACGTCCAACGTTTGTTCTCGCCAAGCGCAGACGATACCCTTAATTAGGCCGGCTCGCGGCCGACCAAGGCGGTTTAACCCGGGCCAGTTCGCTAGCACACACCCGATCGAACGCTCGGGTTTGTCTCTGGCGGTCCGGACTCGCTACTCAGCAAATACCTTATCGCCCAGCTGATCGACCATCAGGCGAGCTTTGCTCAGGCTGATGGTCGATGCTTCGGCTTCGCTCGGCATTATATCGGCCCGAACAAAGGTATGGCTTTGCAGTATCTCGCCATCCTTTTCGATAATTCCACTGACGCGATACTGAGATCCCTCAGCTTTGGGCGCCGCACAAATGCGGTAACCCTTATACTCAGTCCATTCATATTGTGGAACCTTCGGTACTTTTGTTTTCGTTAACCAGCCAAACATAGGACACATCCTCTGAAATTTACTGCGATTGGGAACATTATCAGGCGTCAGTTTGGCAGTGCATAGTATTAATTCGGCTTTTGTTTAACACTGGATCGCAGCCTAAGCAGCCAATGGGCACAAGTGTTACCTTTTGATCATAAGTGTTACCGAATGCCACGATGAGTTTGGCCGAGCCTGACACTTTCTGTACAAAAAACAGCCTATATACATTAAGCTGTTGATTTTAAAGAGCTTTAATAACATGGCACACAGAATGCAATATTATAATCAGAACGAATAGAGGCCACCCGCCAACAAAAACAATAATAGGGTGGATGTAAGAACAATAAGCGCCTATCAAAAAACAAAAATAAGGGCGCTGTTTTTATTCCTGGTTCCATAAAAACAAAAAGAACCAGTCAGCTGTTTGTGTCGGTCCAGTGAGCCTTTCGCTGGATACCATTGTTTTCTCCTCCTATCAAAGCACCCACACCAATACGTCTATAATCTATGCGTAATTCTCTACTGTCGTGCGCATTGCCTAGAGTCGACTCTGTGTCTAAAACAGCTCTATCGAGCGACCGTTATAGCCGTCGACAGAGCTCGGGTAGGCCTATAAGCCTTGTTCAGGGGTATACCAGCCAGCCAGTTCATCGGTCAAAACCGCTTCCAGCATTGCCATGCCCAGCTCGCTGTCGTTAAGGCAAGGCAAGAGAGTGCAGTGTTCGCCACCGGCCTCTTTAAAGGTTTCAACCCCTTCCATACCAATCTCTTCCAGGGTTTCCAGGCAGTCGGTGGCAAAGCCGGGCGTCAGCACCAGCAAATTTTTCACGCCTTGTGCCGGTAACGCCTCAAAGGTGTCCGAGGTATAGGGTTGCAGCCACTTGGCGGGGCCGAAGCGACTTTGAAAACTGATCAATACCCGATCAGTCGGCCAACCCAAGGCCTCGGCCAACAGGCGCCCAGTGACTTGGCAATGGCAATAGTAGGGGTCGCCTTTGGGCAGAGATTCTTTCGGCAAACCGTGAAACGACAGTAAAATCTTGTCGGGCTCGTCGGTCACAGTGGCCAAGTGCGCTTGGACTTGGGCCGCCAAGGCACCAATATAGGCGGGATGACGATACCAGGGATGGGCGATTCGAATCGTTGGCTGCCACATTTGGGCCTTAAGATAATCAAACACCGCATCGCTCACCGAAGCGTTGGTTGCTGCCGAGTATTGCGGATAAAGCGGTACCACCAAAATTCGGTCGCAGCCTTGCTTGGTCATCGCAGCCATCTTTTCCGAGAGACTGGGGTTACCATAGCGCATGGCATAATCGACCACTAGGTCGGGCCATTTCAGGGCCATTTGGTGGGACTGCTGAGCGGTAAAATAGCGCAGCGGCGATTCGTTATCGTCCTCACGCCAGATTTTCTTGTAGGCCGCAGCGGAACGCTTCGGTCGAGTGTTGAGGATGATGCCGTGCAAGATCGGCAGCCAAATGAGACGCGGAATGTTCACCACCCGGCGATCGGACAGGAACTCCTTTAAATAGCGCCTGACGCTGGACGTACTGGGATCATCAGGTGTTCCTAAGTTAACCAGTAATAGGCCGATTTTGCCCGTTTTCACATCGGGGTGATTGGTCGGTAGAGTCATAGTGATTGCAACCAGAATTGAAAGCCTGTTAGTGTAACAAGAATCTTGCACAGCAGCGGATAAAAGATCACTCCCATCCCGCCTCTGCACCCCTTTTGACGGGGCTCAGGGTCGATATTCACGGGGTCGCAGCCCAACCGGCTGTGCCGTTCTCACGCTTGCTATATACGTAGCCAACCGACTATAAGATCTCAGGCCAACTATGAACCCATGGGTCCTGCTCAGCTTTGCTGTCCTCTACTTTGTCTGTCTCTTCGGCATTGCCCTGTTTGGCGACTCAGGCCGCGGGCAACAGGCCACGCGCCGTTACAACCACTTTATCTATGCCTTGAGCCTCTCGGTCTATTGCACCAGCTGGACCTTTTATGGTGCGGTTGGCACCGCCGCCACCGCCGGCTGGTCGTTCGTGGCGATCTATCTTGGCCCCCTGCTGGTGTTTGTCTTTGGCCAGAGTTTGATTCAGAAAATGATCCGCGTCGGGAAACGGCAAAACACAACGTCCATTGCCGACTTCCTGTCATCGCGCTACAGCAAAAGCCGCGGCGTCGCCCTACTGGCCACGCTGATCTGCACCCTGGCTGGGGTGCCCTATATCGCATTGCAACTGAAGGCGGTGACAAACTCGATCCAGGTTCTATCCTTCCGCGCCGCCGAGCTACCCTTTACCGCCTCGAAAACCTCGTTCTTTGTAGCAATCTCGATGATTGGCTTTGCGACTCTCTTTGGTACTCGCCAGGTAGACGTGTCAAAACATCACCACGGCATGATGCTGACCATTGCCTTTGAATCATTGGTCAAGCTGACGGCCCTCGTCTGCCTGGCGCTGTATGTTATTTTCGTGTTTTACAGTGGACCCCGGGAGTTTGCCAGCGAACTGGTCGCCACCCAAACCTTTATCTGGCCTGGGTTTTCGCTCAGCTTCTTAACCCAGCTGCTATTAGCCGCTGGCGCCATCCTCATCCTGCCACGTCAATTTCATGTTATGGTCGTGGAAAATATCCACCAAGACCATTTAAAAACAGCTCGCTGGGTGTTCCCGGTCTACCTAATCCTGATCAGTCTCGTGGTGCTGCCGATCGCGTCGGCAGGATTGCGGCTGTTTCAAGACAGTCAGATTGATGCCGACACCTTTGTTTTGCTGTTGCCTCAGGCCGGTGGCCAAGTCTGGCTAACCCTGTTGGTCTTTATCGGAGGCTTCTCGGCCTCGATGGCGATGATTGTGATCACCACCATCACCCTCTCAACCATGCTCAGCAACGACGCCGTATTGCCCTTCCTTATTAAGAAGCGGTTGTCTGCAGATCGCGCCAATGTCGGTCCTTGGCTGCTCATTATTCGACGTCTGGTGGTGGTGACCGTTATCCTAGCCGCCTGGCTCTATAACCTCAGTTTCGGCGATACCGAGGCCCTATCGGTGATCGGACTACTGGCTTTTTCGCTGATGGTACAACTGCTGCCATCGTTGATTGCCGGTCTGTACTGGCGCACCGCGCATGTGCGCGGTGCTTATGCCGGCATGTCACTGGGCAGTCTGGTCTGGAGCTGGACGCTATTAGTTCCGATGCTCAGCGAGGCGGGCTTTGTCTCGCCCGAGCTGCTTAGCGCAGGCCCTTGGCAGATCAGCTGGCTGCGGCCGGAGTTTTTGTTCGGCTTCACCTTTACCGATGCTCTAAGTCATGGCGTATTTTTCAGTTTGATCGCTAACATTGCCGGTCTCATTTACTTCTCCAAAACGGCCACCACGACACTGGCAGATCGTCTCCAGGCTTCGGCCTTTGTCCAGCTAGATGAACAACTCCTGCGCTCCGACCTAAACCACAAAAATCCCCTGGTAAAAGCTGGCGAGCTGGTATCCATGCTGGAGCGTTTCGCCGGGGTCGGTCAAACCCGGCGCTGGATCAGTGATTATGAGCGAGTGCACCATTTTCGCATCCTCGCCAACGATACTCCCACGCCTGACTTTATCCGCTATTTCGAGCGCACCCTATCGGGCGTTATCGGCGCCAGCTCGGCTCGCGCGATGATGCATTCCGCTTTGGCCGGACGCGAGTTGCATCTGGAAGACGTGGTGACCTTTTTCGATGAAACCACCCAGGCGATCCAGTTCAACCAACGGGTTATGTCATCGACCCTAGAGCATCTCGATCATGGCGTCTCGGTGATCGATCGGGACCTCCGACTGGTGGCCTGGAACCGGATGTATTTGGAGATGTACCCCTATCCCAAGGAGACCATTAGAGTCGGTGTCTCGATCGAAGAGCTGGTGCGCTACAACGCCCTGAAGGGCGAATGTGGCCCGGGTGACATCGAGGATTTGGTTCAGCGCCGCCTCAATCACCTGCGCTTAGCCACGGCGCATCGCTTTATCCGCATGCGCAGCAACGGTCGGGTCACCGAGATTCGCGGCAATCCTTTGCCGGGGGGCGGTTTCGTCACTACCTTTAATGACATCACCGATTTCGTCAAAGCCCAGGAAGCCTTAAAAGACGCGAAGAACACTCTCGAACGTCGGGTTGAGCAGCGCACCGAAGAGGTTCGTAATATCAATAACGAGCTGCGGGCAGAAATCCAAGAGCGCCAGCGGGCTGAATCGATGCTTATGGAGGCCAAAACCGAGGCGGAATTGGCTAATGACAGCAAAACCCGATTTTTGGCCTTGGCCAGTCACGATATCTTACAGCCCCTGAACGCCGCCCGACTCTATAACACTGCGCTGTTGGAAAAATGGCCCAATGAACCCATCTTGCCGAAACTCGAAAGCTCACTGCGGACGTCCGAGGAACTGATTTCGACGCTCCTGGAAATCGCCAAATTGGACGGTAGCCTGCATAAGCCCTTATTGGAAACCGTTGAGTTACAGCTTTTATTTCAGTCGATCGATGATGAATTTACCGCCCTGGCCGCCGAGAAGAAACTCCGCCTGTGGATTCGACCCACCGGCCATTTTGTCGCCAGTGAAGGTCGGGCCCTGCGCCGAATCATACAAAATCTGGTCTCGAATGCCATTAAATATACCCGTGACGGCGGCGTCATGGTCACCGCGCGTAAACGTGGGGTAGACCTATTGATTCAGATTTGGGATACCGGCCTGGGTATTGAGGCACGCGATTTCGAACGTATTTTTTTCGATTTCAACCGCCTCGATCAACATCGACAAGAAGCCCAGGGCGTTGGCCTGGGTCTGAGTGTGGTCAGCCGACTCGGGCAGCATCTCAGTCACCCAATCGATCTTGCCTCCAAACCGGCTCGGGGGTCCTGCTTTAGCGTTTTGGTGCCCTTAACTGACTCACCGCCAGCCTGGCAAGGGCGCGACAAACAGGGCAAGGAACGGAACGCTGCAGCGCTCAATTTTCGGGTGCTAATCATCGATAATGATGCTCAAAACGCCGATGCGCTGATTACGCTGCTGATGGGCTGGGGTTGTGCGGCAGATTTCGCCACGACAGACGTCGAAGCGTTGGAAAAACCGATGCCCGACCTGTTGATCATCGATTACCATCTGGGCGAACACCTCACCGGGTTTATGCTGCTTACAAAGCTAGAACAACGCTGGCAAGGTTCGGTACCAAGCATCCTAGTCACGGCTCATGCCGAGCCTCAGATTAAGGTCGAGGCCGCGCAGCGGGGCATGGGCTTTCTGGCCAAACCGGTTAAGCCAATTGCGTTGCGGGCCCTGATCAAGAGTAAGCTGGCCTAAACCATCACCGCAGCTAGCAGGCCTGCCTATATGAGGCTATTTGCGACCAGGGTTGGGCAAGCGTGTTGCCCTGGGTAAGGTGGGGAGTATTAAATCGCTACAGCCGGATCGACATGCAGTCGATTGGCTAAGATCACCGCCTGAGTGCGGTTGAGTACATTGAGTTTGCGGAATATGGCCGTGACATGCGCCTTGACGGTCGCTTCGGATATTTCCAGATCATAGGCAACCTGCTTATTGAGCCGGCCAATCTGCAAATGCCGCAGCACGCGCAGCTGCTGATCGGTAAGCTGATTAATCCGCCGAGCAATGTCAGACAATTCAGAATCCACTTCGATACTGTGTTCGCCTTGGGGCCAAAACTCCTCGCCCAAGAGCACACCCTTTACCGCCTGTAAGATCGAATCGGCCGCCATGGATTTCGACAGAAAACCGGCCGCACCACAGGCACGTGCCTTGCCAATAACTGAGGGGTCGTCGTTGCCAGAGATCACCAGGACCGCAATGGTCGGATAGGCTTTTCTCAATTCCAATAGACCTAAAAAACCGTCGTTGCCGGGCAAATGCAGGTCGAGCAGCACCAGGTCGACGTTCCCATTGTCACCGAGGATGGCAAGGGCCTCTTCAAGCGACGCGGCAAAGCCCACCTGACCGCTGTCTGACAAGGCCAAAACTGACGGTTTTTGGGTTAGTGACAGTTTCAGGGCATCTCGAAACAATGGGTGGTCATCAACTATCAGTATTCGATCCACGAGCGACTCCTATTAGTTCACCAGTTCTCCATACAAATAACCTGAACAACTAGACAGCTCGAATAACATCCGACTAAAGGATATGGTCAGCTTCGGCACCAGGGTGTCCAAACTGACTCGCGCATCTTGATCATTAAAGTTCCGCCACAGGCTCAGCTGGGTTTGTGCCTGAGTCACCCACTCACCAGTTAGGGTGTAGACCGCAGTAACGTCGGTCATAGGTTGGTAGTCTGGTGCCATGTCCAAATCGCCATTCGCGCAAGCTATGGCCCGGATAGACAGTTTTGCAGCGAGATCTACGTAAGTTTGGAAATACTCAGCATAATAGACTTTAAATTCTTCCGAATTCACGTCACCCGTGCCGCTCCATTCATCGAACGCGTAACTTGGATTTTCCAAATTTACGGCGTTAAAAGCCTCTAGTAGATTTCCAGACTCGGTACCATAAGCGGCACCGCCCAGCAAAGTCGACCATACTATGATGAAGCGCAAAATGACACTCATAAGGGATACCTTCGGTTGTCGGAAGCTACTTTAATTGTGGCCTCTTAAACGCTAGCTGTCACCTTCGGAGCGTCAATTCGAGTTGACCTAGGGCGTCAATCGGGCCAATGCCTCAGCAAAACAGGACAATATATCCTCTGGGTCTTCAATCCCGACCGAGCATCGAATCATCCGGTCACCAATGCCGAGCGCGGCCCTATTTTCGGGTCCCATTTCATAAAAAATGGTGCTGGCCATGGGTAAGGCCAGGGTCCGGTTATCGCCCAAATGGGTCGCGTTAATAACCAATGCCATATCATCGAGTAAGGCCGCACAGTCATAGGGGGCTTTTAGATCAAAGCTTAGGATGGCCCCGAATGAACGAAACCAACGCCGCGCTCGGTCATGTTGCGGATGGGATGCCAAGCCGGGGTAGTATACCGCCTCGACTTTTTCATGCTGCGCCAACAGGTTGGCCAGAGCCGCGGCATTGGCGCATTGACGATCCATGCGCAGCGCTATGGTTTCGGCCCCCACCGCCAGTTGATAGGCACCATCGGAACTCAGGGTACCCCCCATATCACGCAAGGCCTTTTTCTTGATTTGGGTAAGGCCCCATTTGTGGGCATCACCCTGCTGATAGGCAGGGAAGATATTGGGGTAATGGGACCAGTCAAAGAGACCGGTATCGGTTATGGCGCCGCCTAAGACCGTGCCATGACCGCCAAAGTATTTTGACAGACTGTTGATCACCAACCCGGCTTGAACGCTTTTCGGATTAAAGAGGTAAGGCGAGGTAATGGTATTGTCGACCATAAAGAGTACGTTTTGCTGCGCACACCACTGGCCGATTTCGTCCAAACTGGCAATCTGAGTGCCCGGATTGGCAATGGTCTCGACAAACACCAGGCGCGTGTTGCCTTGCTGGGCGGCGCGGACATGGGCGCAGTCGGTCGCGTCAACCAGGGTCACCTCGATGCCGAAGTTTGCCAATGTGCTCAGCAAGCTGTGCGTGTTGCCAAACAGAAATCGACTGGCAATCATGTGGTCGCCGCGCTGCAGCAGGGCCAGCAAGGTGCCGCTGATCGCTGCCATACCGGTCGCAAAGACCAAGGTGGCGATGCCCTGCTCGGCCTCACTGATCAAGGACTGCAATGAATCGGTGGTCGGCGTTGACTGCCGGGCATAAGCATGGCCGCTGGCCCGACCCTGAAAAACCTCTACCAGTCCTTCCGTAGTGGCGTATGAATAGGGTACGCTATTATAGATCGGAGCATGCACCGGGCCGTCGGCAAAGCCTTGCAGGCGGTCATGATGCACAATGCGACTGGTGAATCCTTTAACCTTACTCATAGTCGCTTACCACATTAGATCGTCGGGGATGACATAGTCTTTATAGGGATCGTCATCGTCAGGTTGCGCTGCTTGGGGGTCGGCTAGAAATAGGATGCTGGTGGTACTGCGCTCCATTATTTTCGCCGCGACCGCCTGAGGCACTACGAAGAAGCGGTTCTCGAAAGTCGCAATGGCCAACTTACCGCGGGCTAAATCGACCTGGATCTGTGCGCTGACGTAGATCGATTTTATCTTATTGTCGAATCGATCGGCAAAGTTGAACTTTACATCACCGTCATCGAGGTGGATTCGGGTCGTCTCGATGATCTGTTTAACCTGCGCCACCAAGGACTTTTCCTGCGCTTTTTGTTGCCGCTCAAGATTCAGCTGGCGATCTTTGGCCACCTTGGCCAAACGCGCCTGCTCGACCGCCTGTTTGGACTCACCGTCATCGGTCTCAACCCGGTTCTTGCGATTGACCTTATCGTTTTTACGCTTCTCGTTCTTGTCTTTTTGAACTTGTTTCTTGTCCGCCAGGCCCAGTTTCAAAAACTGATCGGCCAGTGATTTTGACATGTTACAACCCTGTGATATTTAGCGTTTATTGAAGCACATAGCGGCTTTAGGCTGCAAGCTTCTCGCCAGGGCCAAGCTCGGGCAAAAAAAAGCGGGCCAAGGCCCGCTTTCTATTTACTCTCAGGTTAAGGTCGACCCAGTCGGGCAGCCGATCGCCGGTCCTGGGGCTATTGCTTTTTATTGTCCTCAATCAAGACATCGACCACGGACGGATCGGCCAGCGTAGAGGTGTCCCCCAAGGTGTCGTATTCGTGCGCGGCAATTTTACGCAAGATCCGGCGCATAATTTTACCCGAACGGGTTTTCGGCAAGCCCTCGGCCCATTGAATGACATCGGGCGTCGCAATCGGACCAATTTCCTTACGCAACCAGGCCTTCAATTCAGCTGTGAGCGCATCGCTGGGCACAATGCCCGCCATTGGACTGACATAGACATAGATGCCCTGCCCTTTGATATCATGCGGATAACCAACCACGGCGGCTTCCGATATCGCAGGATGGGCTACTAAAGCGCTTTCAATTTCAGCGGTGCCCAAGCGGTGTCCGGAGACGTTGAGAACGTCGTCGACTCGACCGGTAATCCAGTAGTAACCGTCTTCATCCCGACGCGCGCCATCACCGGTGAAGTAGGTGCCCGGGTAGGTGCTGAAATAGGTTTCAATAAACCGTTCGTGATCGCCAAAGACCGAGCGCATCTGGCCCGGCCAGCTATCGGTAATTACCAGGTTACCCTCGACCGCACCCTCGAGTTCGCGGCCAACATTATCGACTAATGCTGGTTGAATACCGAAAAAGGGTCGCGTCGCCGAGCCTGGTTTCAGCGCCGTAGCACCCGGCAATGGGGTAATCAGGATGCCACCGGTCTCGGTTTGCCACCAGGTGTCGACAATCGGGCACTTGCTGCTGCCGAACGCCTTATAGTACCAATGCCAGGCCTCCGGATTAATCGGTTCACCGACCGATCCGAGCAAGCGCAGTGATGACAGATCGGCACCTTGGGTCGCCATGTCACCGGTGGCCATCAGCGAACGAATCGCGGTGGGCGCGGTATAGAGAATGTTGACCTGGTGCTTGTCGACCACCTGGGCAAAGCGCTGCGCCGTTGGATAGGAGGGTACGCCCTCGAACATCAGGGTCGTGGCACCGTTGGCCAACGGTCCGTAAACAATATAGCTGTGGCCGGTGACCCAGCCGACGTCCGCGGTACACCAGTAGACGTCGCCGTCCTGATAGTCGAAAACATATTCGTGAGTCATCGACGCGTAGACCAGATAGCCTCCGGTGGTATGCAAGACGCCCTTGGGTTTTCCGGTTGAACCGGAGGTGTAAAGAATAAAGAGCGGATCTTCGGCATTCATCGGCTCGCAGGGGCACTCCATGGGCACCTGATCCATACGATCGTGGTACCAGATATCCCGACCATCGTGCCAACCGATGGTGCCTCCGGTGCGGCGCACCACTAGAACGTGCTGGACGCATTCGGTGCCGGGCTGTTCCAACGCCTGATCGACATTGTTCTTCAGGGCCACCGCTTTGGCACCACGCAGGCCTTCGTCGGCGGTGATCACTATATTCGAATCGCAGCCTTCGATGCGCCCGGCCAGCGCTTCAGGTGAAAATCCGCCAAACACCACCGAATGAATGGCACCAATACGCGCGCAGGCCAACATGGCATAGGCCGCCTCTGGGATCATCGGCATGTAGATGGTGATCCGGTCACCTTTTTTACCGCCCAACGACTTCAGGACATTGGCCATTCGGCTGACGTTGGCGTGTAACTCGTTATAACTGATATGGGCATCATCACCGGGCTCATCGCCTTCGAAGATGATCGCCGTTTGCTCGCCGCGAGTGGCTAGGTGTCGATCGATACAGTTATAGGCAACATTGAGTTCACCATCACCATACCAGCGGATGCGATGGTTGGTCTTATCGAAGCTAACATCCTTTACGTCCGTATAGGGCGTTGACCAGTGGAGTCGCTTGCCCTGCTCACGCCAAAAGCCCTCATTGTCGTCGACGGATTGCTGATACATCTCAAGGTACTGCTCATTAGTGACCTTGGTTGTGCTGAGCGCGGATACCGGTACCGGAAAAAGATCGGAATTCATGCTGTCCCCTTTTATTATTCTATGGTGGCTATGATAGTCCTATTGTGAAAACTAACAGAATTTTAACAATGCGACATTAGTCCATACGACTGAAGTCGCGTTTCGGGTTGGCCGACGCGGCGCCTAAGTTCTAGGGTCGCAGGGGATTACAGCGGGGTCAACTGTTGTCCGGGCCGGACACAAAAAAAGGGCACCTAAGGTGCCCTTTTTGATACAGCGGACTGAACCCACCGACGTTGGTCATTAATTAATAGTACTTAGCCCTTGGTGAATTCCGGGTAGGCTTCTAGGCCACATTCGGAGACATCAACGCCATCGTATTCTTCTTCTTCGGTCACTCGAATGCCCATAGCGGCTTTCAAGATGGCCCAAACGATCAACGAAGCGCCGAAGACCCAGACAAAGATGGTGGCTGCGCCGCCCAACTGACCCATTAGAGTCGCATCAGCATTGGTGATCGGTACCAATACTAGACCGAGCAAACCACAGACACCGTGCACAGAGATGGCACCGACTGGATCGTCGATCTTAATCTTGTCGAAGGCCAAGATACTAAACACCACGACAATACCGCCCAGGGCACCGAACAGGGTCGCCAGCAGTGGTGTGGGTGTATCAGGACCGGCCGTGATAGTCACCAGGCCGGCTAAGGCACCGTTGAGGATCATGGTAAGGTCTGCTTTCTTAAACAGGATGCGCGCTAACACCATGGCGGCAATCGCACCACCGGCAGCCGCCGCATTGGTATTCAGAAATACAACAGCAACCGCGTTGGCTGTATCAACCGTAGACGTCTGCAGCACTGAACCACCGTTAAAACCGAACCAACCCATCCAGAGGATGAAGGTACCCAGGGTCGCCATCGGTAGGTTGGCACCGGGAATAGCGTTGATTTCACCGTTCTTACCGTACTTGCCTTTACGCGCGCCGAGTAAGAGAACACCCGCCAAGGCGGCGGCAGCACCAGCCATATGGACGATGCCCGAACCGGCAAAGTCGACCATGCTAAGACTGTACATACCGAAGACGGATTCGCCGCCCCAAGTCCAACGGCCTTCCATTGGATAAATGAATGCGGTCATGGCAACGGCAAAGGCCAAGAATGCCCAGAGCTTCATGCGCTCAGCGACGGCACCGGAGACGATTGACATGGCCGTAGCAACAAAGACCACCTGGAAAAAGAAGTCAGCGGACGGTGCATAGGTGTCACCGCCTTCAACGCCGTTGCCGCCAATGCCGACCAAAAAGGTTGAACCCAACTCTGGGTACATAATCGCATAGCCGCAGACCATGTACATGACACAGGCGATGGCATATAGGGCGATGTTTTTGGTGAGGATTTCAGTGGTGTTTTTACCGCGCACCAGGCCCGCTTCTAACATGGAAAAGCCGGCCGCCATCCACATCACTAGGGCGCCACACACCAAGAAATAAAAGGTGTCCAAGGCATATTGTAGTTCGAATACTTCTGTCATATTGCTCTCCGGTCTAGGTCCGTTGAATTAAATGGCTTCGTTACCGGTCTCACCGGTACGAATGCGAATAGCTTGCTCTAGGGGCAGGACAAATATTTTGCCGTCGCCGATCTTGCCGGTATTGGCGGCCTTGCTGATGGCTTCAATAGCCTGCTCAACCAGGTCGTCACCGATGGCAACGTCGACCTTTACCTTGGGCAAGAAGTCGACTACATATTCAGCACCCCGATACAATTCGGTATGGCCTTTCTGACGACCAAAGCCCTTGACTTCGGTCACGGTAATACCCTGGACACCTATTTCTGATAGCGCTTCACGGACATCGTCCAGTTTGAAGGGCTTGATAATGGCGGACACTAATTTCATGGCTTTCGCTCCACGTAGTTCGATCCAATGCGTCGTTAAGCTGTCTCTGCTATAGTTTTGTGTTCTATAACAGAGACGGCCTGGTCGAGCATTTCGTTTTGGCAGTCCCAAGGTTTAAATTGTGGCCTCGGTGCTCGCCGCTATGGGCACCTAGCAAGCAAACCCCAGCAGGGTTTGTGATGCTGTGTGCAGTTATATCCTTTACAATGCGAAGGTTGTGCCAACATTTAAAATACATAAAAATCAACAACTTAGGTTAGTTTGTGAAATTAACAGCTTTTCATCGCGCACCAAAATAGCTCACCGCACCTGATTGGTGCGATGATAAGAACTAGAATGGCCCACTTTTGGACCACGCCCTTTTTTGATAACTAAACGAGGTTTAAACCGTGAAAACTCCCGACGCCGTGCTCGATTTAATCAGTGACCAGATCAATGACCTCTTTGCGCACGGCAAGCAAACCAGCCAAGAAATCCGCCACAATGTGCGCAGCTTGGTACACAGCCAGCTGGCGAAATTGGATGTCGTCAGTCGCGAAGAATTTGATACTCAACAATTGATTCTCGAAAAGACCCGGCGCAAGATCGATGATCTCGAAAAGCAGCTCGCACAACTGGAGTCGGCCTTGGATACCATCACCCAAAAAGCGGATTGAGCGCTATGAACAGCCACCACAAATTATCGGCGAAGTCGTGACCATCGCCACAGGCATAGGCAGCGACGCCGGCCATTACTGCAGGCTATGATATCCAATAACCATTAAACCATTCAGCTCGAGTTCACCTTAGGTGGCTAGAGTTTTAGACTCATTTATACACAGGACGTTTTGGCATGGCACATCCGACAATTAAATGGCTTGCGCTGATAGTATGGCTGGCCAGCAGCGCGCTCACCACGAGCGCATCGGCTAAGGACACGCTGATCGATTTGGACAACGCCCGAGTGGGCGGCTATGGCGGACCGATGTTTAAATCCGGCCAAATTCAAAATGAACAGACCTTTGAGATAGGCGCATCCGGCGGCGCCACCTTCACCACCGGCAGGCATTCCATTGCGCTCGGCGGGGGCATCTATAGCCTGGCAAACGAATTGGATTGGGACATCGATGAACGATTGGAGATGAGTTACGGCGGCCTAATACTCGGCTACACCTATAACCCAGAAGCCTTGGCGCATGTCGACACTCAGTTGCTGTTGGGTGCTGGCGGGGTGACGATGGTGAATCTGGACGGTGCCAATTCCGACGGTACCTTTTTGGTCAGCGAGCTGACGACCCAGGTCAGTGTCAATGTCACCGACTTTATGGCCATTGGCCTCGGCGCTTCGTTTCGCCAGACCAGCGATCCAGGCATCATTGGCCTCGGCGCAAACGACCTGTCCAGCCCGGGCTTCTTTATCAGCTTCCAGTTTGGTTCGCTCTAGCATCGGCAGTTTATGATCAAGAGGCCGACGCTCTGAATGATTAGTTCGACACCGTGCCCGCAAATGGGGCGGCGTGGTTGGCCTTAAATCGGCGCTGCGCTGGACTATGGCACAGGGTTGCAAGGCGCGCTTTAGCGCCACTGTGTGGTACCATGCGAAAACTCGTCAATACGGATGCACTATGACCGAGATTGCCCTCTTCCCAATTCCCAATTGCGTCACCTTTCCAGGTACCCGCTATCCGCTGCACGTCTTTGAACCCCGCTATCGCGATATGATTCAGTTCTGCCTGGATAGCCAAACGCCGCTGGCGGTCTGCCATGTCGAGAAGCTCTTGCGCCCGTCAAAACCCGATCAGGATAGGCTGATGGTCCTGCAATCGAACCAGGCAACCTACAAACCGGTGACCATTGTTGCGGCAGGCCCCTGTCAGCTCGATGAAACGCTAGACGACGGTCGACTGATGATCCAGGTGAATATTCAACAACGTTATCGCCTACTGGAAGCCAAACAGAGTCTTCCCTTTATGATCTATGAATGTGAAGAGTATCCCGATTTACCGATGACTGATGAGAACCTCAGCGCCGCTCGTCAACTGCAAGACAAGGTGCTGCACCGCCTGATCGCGCTCACGGCGCATATGCCCGAGCTGTCCGGCGAACTGGCGTCTGCAACGTGGCAGCAAAAATCGGTCGAGGCTTTTAGTTTCGAACTCTTTAGCGTTTTGCAGATGGATGGCGACGCGATGCAGTTTATTCTCGAACAGCGCACGCCACTTGAGCGCCTAAATACCGCCCTGGAAATCCTAAACTCTATTCCGCCCTCGCTGTGAATACTCAATAGTCTGGCCAATGGTGGAAAAAGCCCTCATCTGAGGGCACATTGGGTCAGTTAAACCAGTCGAGTATCTGCTTGAAATTTTCATTATCAGGATAATCACCTTCGGACCAGCCAAGTCGAACAAGGACCAGGTCGGCATCTGGCAAGACCATCACCCGCTGCTCTCGATTTCCTCTCGCTGCGAAGCTATTGGCGGGCAAGTCTGGCCAACGCAATTGGCTATCGCCGCTGTTCAGCCACCATTGGTAACCGTACGCCTGTTCATTGTCGGAGTCGTTGGGTTGTAGCGAGTCGACGACCCATTGCTCGCTGACCAGCCGGATGCCATTAATCTCGCCCCCGTTTAACATCAATTGGCCGACCTTGGCCCAATCGCGTGCGGTCGCATAAAGATAGGAGCTGCCCATTAGTTGACCGGAGGCGTCCATCTCGAAGACGGCGCTGGTCAGACCCAGTGGGCGCAAGAACTCGTCCACCAGATAGTTCAGATCGGCCTGCTCATCGCCGCCGATGCGGTCCTGAATAATCCGGCTCAGCAGATTGGCCGAGCCCGAAGAATAGTTAAAGTGCCGCCCCGGGGCCCGAAGTTGCGGCCGTTTGAGCATATAGTCGGCCGCATCGGGTTCCTGAAACATCATCCGCACTGCCGTATCACCCGGATCGTAATCTTCCTGATAATCCAGTCCATCGGTCATCTGCAACAGATCGCGAATACTGATATCGGCCCGAATATCCTTATGCCAACTTGGAAACAGATCGGTTTCAGCAACATTAACCTTACCGACCATCACCAGATGACCGAGCACCAGCGCATTGACGCTCTTGGTCATCGACCAGCCCAGCAGCGGCGTGTGTTGATCGACACCCGCGCTATAGGACTCGGCCACCACCCGGCCCCGATAGGCCACGAGTAGCGCTCGAGTATCGAGACCGGCGGCATTATCGCTCGCCAACAGCTTATCGAGTCGCGCCTGAATCCCCGGGTCTAAGCTGACCACGGCGTTGCCTTTCGGCCAAGCGGCCTGCGCCGCCCGCATCACTGGCCAACGCAGTGCTTGGCGCGTGGTCACGCCGGGGTAATCGATCGCGCAACCAATGCCGGGTTGGTAACTGGCACTGCGCGACTTCACACCGAGCAGCGTCGCCGAGACACGCTGCAGAGCATCATCATATTGGTAATCCAGTAGCGCTAAGATCGGCGCATAGACGCGAATATCGGCGGCACTGGTACGCGCATCATAGCCGCTCACGAACCGTGCCGAGCAGGCCAACTTGGCGCCGATGCCCGTCGCTACGGACGGGGCGTTATAGAGATAGAGGGGAGTGTAACCCATGCCCCAATAGGCTAAGGCATACAGGCTGATCACCGTAAGACAGGATAGAATAAGGATTTTACGCAACAGTTTTAGCATGGCGCGAACCGAGTATAGGTAAGCTGCGCACCTTAGCATGGGACTATAAAAAGCAACAGCAGAGGCCCATGCGGGCGGGACAGCGGTCGAGTAAAACGTGGTGCCATCTAGGTGGATCTAGATGAGCAGACATAAAAAAGCCGAGTCAAGACTCGGCTCATGGCTTTCGCTATGAACTAGTTGCGGTTGAGCGCATTCAGTTCGGTGAAGGCCTGTTCCAAACGGCCCACCAAGCTAACTTGCGCGGCGCGCAACCAGGCTCGAGGATCGTAGTATTTTTTGTTTGGCGCATCAGGACCCGTTGGGTTACCGATCTGGCCTTGCAAGAAGCCTTCATTGCTTTGGTAATATTCACGTACACCGTTCCAAGTCGCCCATTGGGTATCGGTATCGATGTTCATCTTGACCACGCCGTAACCGATTGACTCTTTAATTTCCGCGGGTGACGAACCAGAACCGCCGTGAAAAACGAAGGTCAGGCCATTTTCAGCCAGGCCGAATTTCTCACCACAGTAGGTCTGTGAGGCGGCTAGAATGCCCGGTCGCAGTTTTACATTACCAGGCTTGTAGACACCGTGAACGTTACCAAAGGATGCCGCGATGGTGAAACGATGGGACACCGCGCTGAGCACCTCATAAGCATGGGCGACTTCTTCCGGCTTGGTGTACAGGTCGTCCTGATCAACATCACTGTTGTCGACGCCATCTTCTTCACCGCCGGTGATGCCCAGTTCAATTTCAATGGTCATGCCCATCTTGTCCATACGCGTTAAGTACTGTGCGCAGATGGCCAAGTTTTCTTCGATTGGCTCTTCAGACAGATCCAGCATATGGGATGAGAAGAGGGGCTTGCCCGTTTCGGCAAAATGTTGCTCACCGGCATCGAGCAGGCCGTCGATCCACGGCAGTAATTTCTTCGCCGCGTGATCGGTGTGCAGAATCACTGGCACGCCATAGCTTTCCGCGACCGCGTGGACATATTTCGCGCCGGCGACCGCACCGAGAATGGCGGCCTCTTGCCCGGCCAGCTTCAAGCCCTTACCGGCCATAAAACCAGCGCCGCCATTGGAGAACTGAATGATAACCGGCGATTGTACTTTCGCTGCGGCTTCTAATACGGCGTTGATCGAATCCGTATTCACTACATTCACGGCCGGCAAGGCAAATTTTTCAGCCTTAGCGATGGCGAATATTTTTTGCATATCGTCACCGGCGACAACGCCTGGTTTTACTACATCTAGAATCTTAGTCATGAAGTTTCCTTTCACCTTTAGTCATATTTTGGCGGCCATGCCCGTCAATGGGAAAAGCTGACTGGCCGCGGTAAAAAAATGTTGCCCCGACGCTCAGGCCGAAGTTTAGCATATCAAGACTTGGCGCGTTCTTCCAAGATGGCGACGGCCGGCAAGGTCTTACCCTCGACGAACTCCAAAAAGGCACCACCGCCGGTCGAAATATAGGAAAAACGATCTTCCATACCGAACTTCTGCACCGCCGCGATTACATCGCCGCCACCGAGCACCGAGTAGGCATCGCTTTGCGCGATCGCTTCAGCGATGGCGCGCGTGCCTTCGGCAAAATTATCGAACTCGAACACGCCACACGGGCCATTCCATAAGATGGTCTTGGCGCCCTTGATAATCTCGGCTAGCTTGGCCACCGTTTCAGGGCCCAAATCCATGATTTGCTCGTCATCTGTGACCTGGTCAACCGGCTTGATCGTGGCCAATGCCGTGGGTGAAAATTCCGCTGCGGTGCGCACATCGATCGCGGCGGGAATATCCAAACGGGCCATCAACGCCTGTGCGTTGGGGATCAGATCTTTTTCGTAGAGCGAGGTGCCAACATTAAAGCCACGGGCAGCGACGAAGGTGTTGGAAATGCCGCCGCCGACGATCAACTGGTCGCAAACGGTAGACAGACTTTCCAGAACCGTCAGCTTGGACGACACCTTGGAGCCACCCACGATGGCCACCATCGGTCGGGCCGGGTTATCCATGACCTTGCCGAGGGCTTCCAATTCGGCCGCGAGCAGCGGTCCGGCGCAGGCGATGGGCGCAAACTTGGCCACACCGTGGGTTGAGGCCTGAGCCCGGTGGGCGGTACCGAAGGCGTCCATAACATAGACATCACACAGCGCGGCCATCTGTTTGGCGAGGCTGTCTTCATTCTTGCCTTCGCCCTTGTTGAAGCGAACATTCTCCAGAAGAATCAGGTCCGCATCCGCATCAACACCCTCGACCCAGTCCTTGACCAGCGGAATGTTCCGGCCGAGCAAGTTGCCCATATAGGCCGCAACCGGCGCCAGGGAATACTGCTCGTCATACAATCCTTCGGTCGGTCGGCCCAGGTGCGACATAACCATTACCTTGGCGCCTTGCGCTAAAGCCATCTTGATAGTCGGCAATGACGCCGTGATGCGGTTGTCAGAGGTGACATGGCCGGCATCGTCCAACGGGACATTGAGGTCTTGACGAATCAGTACTCGCTTACCAGCGAGATCCAGATCAGACATTTTGATCACAGACATGACTATTCCTTAGAGTTTGGCTACAAATGAAAAAATTGGGTGCGCTATTGTAACGAGATGGGGCTGTTTTATCACCCAAAATGTAGTTTTATTACAAAATGATTGACGCCAATCAGGTGGGTCACTGAGCATTGGCCGCGACAACGGTCGCTTAACCATCTAAAATCCGCCCGACCTGAACTTTCACCTCGGTCGCATGCGATGTTGAATCCTCACCAGCTGACCCTGGCAGTGCGTACCGAACTCAACCCGACAGCCGCGCGAATGGACACCCTATGAATTCAACTTCGATCTTTATCGGTATTGCTGGGGCATCGGCTTCCGGCAAAAGCCTCCTCGCGCAGACCATTCATCAAGAGTTACAGGCAGAACTGGGCAACGGGGCCATTTCGATTATCAAGGAAGACAGTTACTACAAGGCACGCGATGACCTCACCTTTGAGGAGCGCGAACGGATCAACTACGACCACCCCAACGCCTTTGACCATGATTTGTTGATCGAGCACCTCGATGCCTTGCACAACCAACAGACGGTAGAGATACCCGTCTACGACTACACCGTGCACAACCGCTCCGACCGGTCCAAGACCTTGGCGCCAACTCGGGTGATTATCGTCGAAGGTATCCTGTTGCTCAATGATAAGACCATCCGCAAACGCCTCGATACCAAGGTCTTTATGGATACCGATCTCGACATCTGCTTGCTACGGCGACTCAAGCGCGATATCGAGGAGCGCGGACGCACCGTCGATTCGGTTATCGAGCAATACAAACGCACGGTCAGACCGATGTTTATGGAGTTTGTGCAACCGTCGAAACAGTATGCCGATATCATCGTGCCGCGCGGCGGCAAGAATCGGGTGGTGATTGAAATGCTCAAGGCTCGCATCAAGCAGCTGCTGCAATAGGCTGATGTGCCGGAGCGCCGATTAAACCTCTGTATGTCGACACAACTGACTCCGCTAGATGCCCACTGAGGTGGGGCCGCCCTATCACCCCGGCCGTGATCCTGGCGATCGCAGCCCTGCTGCTCGATGCACAAAGCCTGGTCAGGCAAAGCGACAGGCTGCATTCTTAACCCGCTTTTGAACCGACATCAACGCACCCTAAGAGGTCATAGGACTTGCCTTGGGACAATTTTGTCCTCAAAGTAGCCTCAAGCTCAATAATAATGGGGTGGTAGAGTTGGCACTGTTTTTTCTTGTATTTAAGCCTTAACAGGAGCGCCCGCTCTACTATAAAAACAATTATAAGAGTCTTTGAGTATGGCTAGACGTGATACATCGTGGCTAAAACATATCGGCATTGGCGGCAGGCTGTTCCTCGCCTTCGTGCTTATTTCGTCCATCACATTGCTGGCCAGTGCGCTCACCACCAATACCTACCTGCAACTGCGAGAACGCTTATTGCTGCTGAAACATCAGGATATCCCTTGGTTGGATGCCGCGGCCAAGCTCAACGATAAAAGCCGCTTGATTGTCGCCACCGCCCCACTGTTAATGACCAGCGATTCGAATTTCTCACGTTTGCAAGCGATGCAAGAACTGAGCGTGGCAATTGACGAGATGGATAGCCTGATGCGCAGCTTGCCGGATTACAACAGCTACTTCCGCGAGCTAATCGTACAGATTCACAATGGCTTAACCCTGCTAAATCAAAGTGTCGAACGCAGTGAGCAGATTCGCACGGAGCTTGATCAACAATCCCAATTACTCTATCCACTCTTTCAGCCGTTAATTAGTGCTTTGGAACTAAAATCTGACTATGCCAAGGAGGAATCGATCGCCGGAGTGATCAACAGGCTTTATTATTTTTCGGCTTTGGTTGAAAAGGTGCGTAATGATTCCTCTTACAATGAGCTTGACTATACTTTCTTACGCCTGGAAGAATTTGGTGGTCAAATTGAGAAATTACTGACCAAGATCTCAACAACTTTTATCGCACCGGACATTCTGCAAAATATTCAGAAATTGCTCATCATCGGCTCGCGCCAGGGTAAGCTGTTTTTGTTAAAAAATGAGCAACTGGATCTGTTCTATCAACAGAGCTACTTACTGCAAAATAGCCAGGATCATATCCAACAGCTAGCGGCTCAGATTAACCGCTATACCAATCAGACCAATGACAGCATCAGCCGTTCACTGGTGAGTGCTATCGCTTCCATCGACCTGAGCATCCGCAGTATCTTGCTGCTGTCTTTGGCCAGCTTAGTGATCGCTGGATCTATCTCGTGGTTTTATGTGCGCCGTAACGTCTTACAACGAATTTTAGAACTGCAAAAAAACATGCGTGCCATTGCCTCGGCAAAACTCGACACGAAAATAAATATCCGCGGCGATGATGAAGTCTCGAGTATGGCGCGGGATTTAAAACACTTTCAACATATTGCCATTGAAGTGAAGCACACTAATCTCCAGCTGTCGGCGGAAATAAAGGAACGGATTGCCGCGGAGGCACAGTTGAAAGCGGCTCAAAATGAGCTTGTACAGGCTGGTAAATTGGCCGCCTTGGGTCAATTGAGCGTTGGCATAACGCATGAAATAAACCAACCCCTGACGGCGATTGCCAGCCACCTGCACACTGCCGGACGCCGCTTGGAGAAGCAACAAACCGAGCAAGCGGTTATGAGCCTGGATAAAATCAGGTCGTTACTGGATAAGGTTGCCGGCATCACTCGGCATTTAAAAGCCTTCGCGCGCGAGGCCGGCGCGGAACTCAGCCCGGTTGAGCTAGATGGGGTCATAAGGGATGCCGCAGACCTGATATCGAATCGGTTAAAAGAACAGCGTTGCGAACTTATTTATATCCCCGGTGCAAAGGGCCTGGCCGTCTTTGCCGAACCCATCCGTCTCGAACAGGTCCTGGTTAATCTGATGACCAATGCCATAGATGCTATGGAAAATTGTCGGACCCAGAGCTTAGAAATTCAGGTATCTGACCAAGGTGAGCAGGTTCAAATCGATGTCAAAGACAGCGGTATGGGTATTCCAGAAAACCAACTATCGCAAATTTTTGATCCTTTTTTTACCAAAAAAGAAGTTGGCAAAGGTCTTGGCCTGGGTCTATCCATTAGCTATAACATTATTCAAGATTTTGGCGGTCATATCCGAGTGCAATCGACTGAAGATCTGGGTAGCTGCTTCACACTGATATTACAAAGGGCTGAACGCTAAATGCTGCATGACATTGAGATTATTATTATCGATGACGATCGGGAAATCATCGAGGCACTCACTGAGATGCTCGAGCTGGAAGAGTTCCGCGTCAAAGGGTTTTTATCACCTGAAAAAGCCTTGTTAACCTTGGCAAAAAACAGTCCGGTTGTCATCTTGAGTGACGTCAAAATGCCACGAATGAACGGCCTAACACTGCTGAGTAAACTGCAACAGATAGACAGCGAAATTCCGGTGCTATTAATGAGTGGTCACGGGGATATTCCCATGGCCATCGAGGCGATGAATGAGGGCGCCTATGATTTTCTTGAGAAGCCGTTACAGCCGAAAAAATTATTAGGCCAATTACAGCGCGCCGCCGAAAAACGTCGTCTGGTGATGGAAAATCGAAATCTGAAACAAGACATTCAGCAACACAGCGGGGTTGAAGCTTTTATCATGGGCGAATCCGCAGCCATCAAAAATATTCGTCAGCAAGTGCTGGCACTGGCGCAGGCCAACGTCGACACCATCATCTATGGCGATACCGGCAGTGGTAAGGATGTGGTAGCCCGTGCTCTGCATCAGTTTAGTCAACGACATGAGAAACGCTTTATCGCCATCAACTGCGGTGGGGTCAGTGAGAGCCTGATTGAAAGTGAGCTCTTCGGTCATGAGGCCGGCTCCTTCACGGGAGCCATTAAACGTCACATTGGTAAGATTGAGGCGGCCGACGGTGGCACGCTGTTTCTCGATGAAATTGAGACCATGCCCTTGCCCGTGCAAATCAAGCTGTTACGGGTGCTTCAGGACCGCGTAGTTGAGCGCGTCGGCAGTACCAAACCCATTCCCGTTAAGTTGACGGTGATCGCTGCCAGTAAAGATGACCTGGCCCAGCTCGGTCAAGGTGGTCATTTCCGTAAAGATCTTTTTTACCGTTTAAACGTGGCCAGCATCACCATCCCACCCTTAAAGGATCGCCCGGAGGATGTTTTGCCACTGTTTCATCATTACGCGCGCAAGGCCAGTGTGCAATTCTCTCGGCCACAACCTGCGCTGAGTCAAGCCGAGGTTGCACACCTGCTACAACACGATTGGCCGGGTAATGTGCGGGAACTGAAGAACGCAGCGGACCGATTTGTCCTGGGCATTAGTGAAACCAAGTTGGCCGCGATGGTCACAGAAGAGGGCAGTTCAGGAAGCTATGACCAGCGGATGGAATTATACGAACGTCAGGTGCTCGAAGAAGGCTTAATCGCCGCTCAAGGCCAATTACATGAGGCGGCAGAGTTGCTGAATTTGACCCGAAAAACCCTATATCGGAAGCTCAAAAAACATCAGTTGGACAAACAGCTATTTAAAATTCCTGAGTAAAAGGGACACATCCGTCTTATTGGTCATGTCGGCATGGGTCAGACCTGTCTTTTTTAGACAAAAAGGACCTAAAAATAAACCTAACCCGTTGATAAGTATGGATAAACAATAGATGGCGTCGTTTTTGCTAACTCTCTGATAAGGCCATTTTTGCCTGACTGGACCGAATTTCGAATCATCCCAGATTGGGACGATCACCAAACAAAAATAAGAAATAGGAACTAACTAATGCAAAAGACCCTTCTTACCACCCTGTTACTGTCCACTTCATTACTCTTTAGTGCCAGCGCTGCGCTGGCCGATGACTGCGGCAACCGCGGTGTTTTGGATGAAAAGTTCTGCGACGAGAACAATGATATGGTCGCAGACTCCCCTAAAGATCCGGCCGATTGGCGAGATCCAAACACTCTGGTCTTCACCTATACACCCGTTGAAGATCCAGCGGTCTATAAGGACGCCTTTTTTGAATTCCAACAACACCTCAGTGCCGTAACCGGCAAAAAAGTGGTCTACTATACTGTGCATTCCAATGCTGCTGAAGTTGAAGCGATCCGCTCCGGCCGTCTGCACATCGCCGGATTCTCCACGGGTCCTACCGGTTATGCTGTAAACCTGGGTGGCTATGTGCCCATCGCCGTTAAAGGCACCGTTGATTCGTTCCAGGGCTATAACCTGATCGCCATTACTCGTAAAGACAGCGACATCCGCACCATGGCCGACCTAAAAGGCAAGATGGTCGCTCATACATCCGCCTCCTCCAACTCGGGTAACTTGGCGCCACGTGCTCTGTTTCCTGCATTGGGCCTAACACCTGACGTCGACTACACCGTTAAATATTCAGGCAAGCATGACCAGTCCATTATGGGTGTTTTGGCAGGAGACTATGATGCAGCGCCGGTAGCCTCTGACGTATTTAGCCGTATGGCCAGTGCAGGTCGAATCAACGCAGATGACTTTCGCATTCTCTATACCAGCCCACGCTTCCCAACCTCTGCGTTTGGTTATGCGCACGACTTACACCCGGATCTAGTAGCGAAAATCAATGAAGCCTTCTTCTCATTTAGATTTTCGGCAAAAATGAGCGAGACCTTTGGCGGCGCAGATCGTTTTTACCCAGTCACCTTTAAAGACGACTGGAAAGTGATTCGTGATATTGCCCATGCCACCGGTACCGCCTACACCAAGCAGGGCCTGAAACAGCTGGCTGAAAAAGATGCCGCCAAGGCTGCAAAAAGTGCTGCCGCGGCCGCCGCGAAAGCCAACTAGTGAGACCATGAGCGTCATAGTCTATGACGCTCTCTCGACGCTGACACTCAGCGTCAACTACCCATCCGTATGCACTCGCGCAGCGCCCCTTCATAGGGCGCGGCCGAGCTAAACAATCGTTGCAGGAAATGATTATGACATCTGCTCAAGTCAATATTGAGACCGCGCCCTTTCTGGAAATAAAGGGTTTGGAAAAGGCCTACACACCGGGCAATTTGATCCTAAAAGGCATTGATATCAGCATTGTTGAATCGGGTATCGTGGCCATCATTGGCCCATCCGGCACCGGAAAAAGTACGTTACTGCGTTGTATTAATCGCTTAATTGATCCGACCGCAGGGCAAATAATTTTTGATAACATGGATCTGTGTAAAGCCAGGGGCCAACAACTTCGCAAGCTGCGGCGTCAAGTCGGCATGGTATTCCAAGAATACAATCTGGTTGAGCGCCTCACCGTCATTGAGAATGTGCTCACCGGACGCTTAGGGTATATGTCGTCGTTGGCGGCCTGGCGGCGTAAGTTCAGTCAACAAGACATCAACACCGCATTCGAACTGCTCGATGCCGTGGGCTTGACTGAACACGCCAAAAAACGTGCCGATAGCCTGTCTGGCGGGCAGCGACAGCGCGTTGGTATCGCGCGCGCGGTGATGCAGAACCCACGAATTTTATTAGCAGATGAACCGACCTCCTCGCTCGATCCTAAGACCGCGGTGGAGATCATGGAATTACTGGAACGGTTCGCGCAGCAAAAAAACATTCCCGCCTTAGTAAACATCCACGACGTGTCCCTGGCGAGCCGATTTGCCAAACGCATTATCGGCATGAGTGACGGCAAGATTGTCTACGACGGCAGTCCGGATGGTATTACCGATGATCACCTGAAGCAGATTTATGGAGGTGAGTCATGGCTGGTTTAGAATCTACCGACGCTCAATACCGACAAAATCCGTTCAAACGTAACTGGCTGGTGACCGGCTCATGGTTAGTCTTGGCCGGCTATTTGGTATTTTCTTTTAATGCCATGGGCCTAACGTGGGATCGCTTTATTCATGGTCTGGGCATCGCGGACCAATTGATGGCGCGCATGTTTCCACCCAATTTTAGTCGCTGGGAACTGCTCTTAAGTGGCCTCGCAGAAAGCATGGAAATTGCCATCATTGCCAGCGTAGTGGGTATTTTTTTGTCCTTGTTTTTTGGCCTGTTCGCGGCGCGCAATTTGATGCCCAATTGGGTTACCGTGCCGATGCGCGGCTTTATCGCCCTATGTCGTACTTTTCACCCGGTGATTATCGCCATCCTGTTTGTGAAGAGCGTTGGGTTCGGCGCCTTGGCCGGCATTTTGACGTTAATTGTGGCCTCCATCGGATTTATCGCCAAGTTATTCGCCGAGGCGATTGAAGAGATTTCCTTAAAGCAGGTGGAAGCGATTCGCGCCACTGGCGCCGGCTTTGTCAGCCTTATTTTGTTTTCGGTTATGCCCCAGGTGTTTTCCCGGTTTATTGGTTTTTCGACCTATCAGCTGGATTCCAACCTGCGAAATTCCACCATGGTCGGCATCGTAGGTGCAGGTGGATTGGGCGGAACGCTGTTCTCGGCTTTTCAGCGCTTCGATTACGATTTTGTGGCTGCAATTCTGATGAGTATTATCGCGTTAATCATGTTGGGTGAAGCACTATCCAATGTGGTGCGTCGAATCTTTAATTAATCGAGTGGAGACTGATCAAATGAACACCGTAAATTACCACTGGCAACGCTTCACTCTGACTCAGAAGCTATCGCGCTACGCGGTCTATCTGGTCTTGGTCATGGCTTTGGTGCTGTCCATTCAAACCGTTGAAGTCATTCCGGAATTTTTCTTTGATGCGCCAGAGCAGATGGCCGATCTGTTTACTCGTATGTGGCCAATCGATTTCGCCTACTATCCAATTAGCGTGCACGGCGCGATGATTGAAACGCTCAATATAGCCACCCTTGGCACCCTGTTAACCCTGATCTTCGCTGTGCCGCTCGCCCTTATGAATGCCAACAACGTGGTGGCGTCCGCTTGGAGCCAGTGGATAGCCCGATTCTTTCTGGTCTCGTCTCGATCCGTTAACTCGCTCGTTTGGGCCTTACTGTTCGTGGCGATCTTTGGTCCCGGCATTATTGCCGGCGTCTTGGCGATAGCCTTTCGCTCGGTTGGCTTTGTCGGAAAACTCTTGGGAGAAGCCATCGAAAATATCAATATGGGTCCTGTTGAGGCCATCCAGGCAACTGGTGCACCCTGGCTGTCGGTCTTGATGAAGGGCTACTGGCCGCAAGTCATGCCTGCCTTTTTCAGCATCATCTTGTTTCGCTGGGATATAAATGTGCGCGAATCGGCCGTATTGGGCCTGGTCGGTGCCGGCGGTATTGGTGTGGTCATCAATGACGCGATGAATTTGTTTGAGTGGCAACGCGTATCGATAGCCTTACTGGCCATCTTTGTCGTCGTTATTTTGGCTGAAATAGTGGTGGTCAACATTCGCAAGCGGTTAATCTAATTGCCTATGAAAACCTTCAAAAACCACTACTTGATAATGCGTCATGGTGAAAGCGAGGCCAATGTGGCTGGCTTGATCGTCAGCGATCCGGCCATCGGGTGCACCCGCTTTGGTCTTTCAGCACCGGGGCGGCAGCAGGTTGGTGCCGCCGCGAGCGGATACGCGGGAAAACCCATCAGTGCGATTATCTGTTCCGATTTTTTAAGAACCAGCCAAACCGCCAAGCTATTTGCAGACACCCTGGCGTTGCCAACGCCACAGTCTAACATCGGCCTACGGGAACGCTTCTTTGGCGCCTGGGAAGGCAAGTCCGATAGCAACTACCCTGCCATCTGGGCTCTAGATCGGGAGCCGGCGCTGCAAAGGTCCGCCGGAATTGAAACCGTAGAGCAAGTTCGTCAACGCGGGCTCGGGGTCATCGAAGAACTCGAACAACACTATCAGCATGAGGTGATATTGCTGGTTGCGCACGGCGATCTATTGCAAATATTATTGACCGCTTTCGTTGGCAAGCCTGCGCATCAGCATCGCACCTTAGCGCATCACCATCAGGCGGAAATTAAACCCTTAATTGCTTCTGGCCAGGAGTACCCCGGGCCATTACTCGAGTGTTCGCGTAGCGCAAACTAGTTTGCCGACCCGCCACAGGCACCATAACAGGCCGGTTGACGCGGACACTCGCCGCCGCGCACGCAGATTAGTTGGGCGTCTTCCTGCACGCCACGGCTGATCCAGTTGATGTTCAGAATTTTCGCCACACGAGCGAATTCGTCGCGCAAATTTTTCGGAATTTGGGCGACCCCACCGCTTACCGCGCACAGCGTTTTGAGTGCCTCCGCCATGGCCAAGGCATCTACGCCCTGAGCCTCAAGGGCCGGGTTAAGATCAATGCCGGCGCACAAGACGTGGTCATTCCCGGCCATGTCAGCGACCCGTATCGACTCACAACAGAAGATCCTCGGCTCACCGGCCACCATCAGAACGGATATTTGGGCCGAGGAACCGGTTTGTTGATCGGTCATCTTGCGAAATACCGCCCACTGCTGACAGGGATTTTCAAGACTGCGCATATTGCCCCAGGGCAATGGGATACCATTGCCGCGATACACCGCCTTAAGCTTGCCGGGTGCGTAGGCATCAAAATAATGCCAGTGAGTATAGGGCGAGACCGCGGTCATGCGGCGCATGGCCACCGATGCCGAGACGCCGACGTGCTGGTGCACCGACACTTCATAGCCATGACGTTCCAGCAACTGACGAAACGGGACCCTGGGACAAAGCAACGCGCCAGCAAAGAAGCTCGATTCGAAACTGCGCCAGGCCTGCAAGATATCTTGGGCATCGACCGCGCTCTGCTCGGCCTGCACTTGACCCTGCCGGTCGAACCGGTCGCCATGAGAGCCCCCCACAGACTTGACGCTGTAATAACCGTCTTTACTGTGCAGGACACAGTGGCCGATGTAGACCGCCAGTTCGTATTTCAGGCGAGTCGGATAGGCACGCAAGACTTCGTTTAAGAATAAAACTCCCGGCGGTTCCATATAGGAACTGACGATGTTTTGGGAATAGACTCCCAGGCCATCAACTACACCACTGGCCGGCCGAGTAAACCAGCGAATGCTCAATCCTTGGGCTTCGGCCAAGACCATTAGATCCTCGACTGACAGCGGCATTCGCTTCTGACCCACCGCTTCTGCGGCGCGTTCCAAATCCGGGAAATGGTTCTGATGGTGCTCCTGATAGGCGCGAATCAATAGGTGAGCAAACTGTTGGCCCGACACGCCGGTTTGGCTCAACAATTCGGGCAGGGCAATCTGCAAAATATCATTGGAAAACAGAAAGCTCGGCTCCAAGGCCATCCCCAACAGGCCGCCCTGAGTGCGGCTCTTAACTGGGGTAATGGCCTGCGGCTCGGGCTCATCGTCAAGAAACCAGTCGATATCCTTTTGGAACACCGAGGCGATGGTCTCGAGCATATCGATACTGGGCACCCGTTTACCGCGCTCGATCATCGACAGATAAGACACCGACGGCGCTGCTTCAGGATCCACCCTGACACAGCGTGTCGAGAGGTCATCCATGGTCAGATTGTTCCGCTTGCGTATATTGCGGATCTTGGTGCCGAGAAAGTGGGCTTGGCGGATCAGGCTTTTAGTGGCGCGCATTTTGTAAAATTCACAGTGTGTAATTTTTATTGTGAAATTATAACAAGAAGTACCCTATGCTACCAATCAAGCGATCGACATCGAGCCAAGAGCAGGCTTTGATGACCGGGTCGCTCAATGGACTTCGGTTCAGAACGGAAGCCTTTGGCGGCATTTGGCACCACCCAATAGAGAGAGACCTATGATGACGACCTTAAACACGAGCGCACAGGATCCACGAGTCGATCAATTCCGTCCGGCGGTTGTGTCCGAAAACCCTATTCAGGCCGAGTCGATCGAACAGCAGCTAACCCTGGCCAACGAGTTTTTAGATCGGGTCTGTCCACTCGCCCATGGGTCCCATCGGGACGTGCAAAGCTATGTCGTTTACTACCAACATTTGCTGGCTTTTTTCCACGACGGCCAACAGAGTGGCCTGCGCCAATCGGTTCAGCTGGTCGGCCTCAATGGCCCCAAAGAGGCCCCGAGCTCGATCCTGCTCAAAGCAGATAGTGGACGTCATATCGAGTTGATTTTTGATCCGCAGGGTCAACGTGGGGCGCTGAATCGGGCCCATCTGGATGATATCCAGCTGGAAAGCAGCGGTTCCGTGGCAACTTCAGGAATGACCGGTGCCGAGCGCGCGCGGTGGTCGAGCCTGATCGGTCCCGACGCACGAGTCGCCCAGCCTGACGGGATCGCACGCGACTTCACGGGCACCGATGGTGATGCCTACCGAGTGGCCTGAAGACCTGCCAGTCGGCAGCGCAGCCGAGGCGCCCATGAAATAGGCGCCGAACAGGGTATTGAGCTGCCGTATTGGACCCCTGCCCTGGCCTGTCCTAGACTCAATGGAGTGCGGCGCGCACCGACATCGCGCTCATTTCGCGAACTAGGCCGCAACGTCAGCCAGTGCCGCTTGATTCGGCCTGCCAATCCAGTAGCGTAACGGTTTTGCCTTTTTGCCCTTGGTCAGGATACTGTGAGCATGGAATACGAGCGTTACCATCTGGTGTTTGAAGGTTTCTTACGAGAACTCAACCGCACCGAGATCAGCCTGGCGCTAAAAGCCGAACTGCACCTTTCAGACGCCCAAGTGGCCGATTTGATGGCCGGTCGGCGCACCGTACTGCAAAACAACCTGCCCAAAGACAGTGCGCAAACCCTAGGCCGCCGCTTGACCAAGCAGGGCCTCAAGGTCTCGGCTCAGGTCTTGGCGATCAATCAAAAGAACAATCCTGCGGATCTGCGCCGGCATCTGATGGACGGCGGTATCGATCAGTATTTTGCCAGCCGCGTTAAGCACCCAGAAGACGAATTGGATACCCGCGTCAGCC
>NZ_CEYAVF010000007.1:40331-62845 GCF_982785585.1 Reinekea sp.
TATTTTGCCAGCCGCGTTAAGCACCCAGAAGACGAATTGGATACCCGCGTCAGCCTGTTGATTCTGGCCAGTATTGCCGTCCTGAACTATGTCATTCTGCCGGTGCTTGGCCTGCGGCTATTGATGCCCACCCTAGCCTTATCAGCTTGGGCGGCCCAACCCTTGGCGGTTCTAGTACAAATGCTCTTCGCCCTGATGTTTTTTGCGCCCCTGCTCTGGCTCTGGCCGCGGTCAAGCCCGATCGACGGCATTGAACTCGATGCGGAGACCGAGGAATTGCCCGACCACCTGGTGCGCAGCCTGGCCTACCATCTCGCGGCCCCGAGGGTACGGCGCATTGTGCTGGTTAAGGGCCCAGTGCTGACAATCAGGCAGACGCCTCTGGACTGGCTGCAAAACCAGTCGACGCTGGAAATTGGCCTGCCGGTGCTCGAGGCGCTCACTCTACAGCAGTTTGTTGGCTTACTGGCCATGCGCATGAGCCCGTTGGCCAGCGGCTTCTATGCCCGAACCTGGGGCCTGTTTCTGCAATGGTACAACGCCCTGCGCTCGCGCAATAAATCTTGGGCCCTGCTGCTAAGCGGCTGGGTGCTGCCGATGCACCAGCATCACGCCGAACGCAGCGCCCTTATTGTCCGCGATCTGGTTGGCGTGCAGGAAACGGCCCGGCTGCAACGCATCGAAAAACGCTTTACTGAGTTAAACCGTGACTGGCCCGAGTTCACCGAGTTCTGCCGCAACATGCGTATTCGCGGCAGCCAATGGAGCGCCTTGGTGGCCCAGGAGCCCGACGGCGATACGCCACCGGATGCCGTTCAGGCGTTGTTCCGCATGGCGGCACCGGCGCTCTGGATCCTCTCCACCAGCGATGGCTATCAACGCGCCTTGGAGCGTAAACGGGACCAGACGCCTGCGTTCGAAATGACCGGCCGTGATCTGTGGCAACAATTTCAACGGCTTCGGCCGCTGCAGGAACGCTTCAAGCGGTTGATGATTCGGCCGGAGGCATTGGTGCCGCCCAGCGACGCCCAACAAAAACCAATTGCCTTGAACGCCCTGCGCCTCAATCGGCTGGCAAAGGAGGTTCTAGATGCGCAACGGCGACGGGTCGAGCAGGCGTTGGGCCTGCAAACTCCAAGTAAAAAGGCACCGGATATGGCCAGATTGGTGGCCAAATGGCGTGCGGCCAGTGCCGGTGTTTGGCCGGGAGATTGTTTAACCCATAAGGACTTCCCGCTAGCGAAGAGCGTCTTTCTAACCCTACAAACCTTACAGCAAATGAAATTATGGGCTGTCGAGGCGGGCCCACTTGCTGGCGCGCAGCTGGCGCTGCGCAATAAGCAGCTGATGCTGCTCTATCGCAAATGGCTCGAGCAAAGCGCCAAACTACCCGCCTTACCGCTTCTGATGGGCGATGCCAAGACGCTACAGGCGCAAATTCAGCACAGTGCGGGCCCTACCTTGCTGGCAGAATGGAGCCCCGATGCGGCCATCGAACAACTCGACTTTTGGCTCACCATCATGATCTGTTATTGGACCTGGGTCGCTGGACAGATATTGCAACCGCCGACCCTGGTCGAGAAGATGGCCGACCATTAGCTATCCTAGGCCGATCGGGTAGGGCATCCTAAAACTGAAGATCAGTCGTGCATTGTTGACGCAATCATTACCGGCTTTCGCTCGTCTGCACTGGCACATCAGGCTATTATCGATCGATTGTGTCATAACCAAAGCCGGAATCGGCTTTAGGCCGACCCTCAATCCATTGTTGAAAATTTTTATTTCAGACGGCTATAGAACGCTAAGAACCCCGAGTGAGGCAGCACAGCTCCCTATACCGGTCTGAACAATCCGTCTATCTACTGGAGTCCGTATGAAAACCATTAAATTTTGCGCCCCTCTGCTCTTAAGCGTCGGGCTTCTCGCTGCCACCACGGGGTTTTCGCAGGCGGAAGAGTTCACCAAGGATGAAATAGGCTCGATGGTCCGGGAGTATATTCTGACCCACCCTGAGGTAATTTACGAAGCCATCGATATTTTGCAAAAAGAGGCCGAACAACAGCAAGGCCGGCAAGAGGGCGCCGCGTTGCAGCAGATGGGCGACCTGCTGTTCAATAACCCGATCGATCCGGTTGGTGGCAACGCGGACGGCACCGTCACCTTGGTGGAGTTTTTTGATTATAACTGCGGTTACTGCAAACGCTCCGGTACGGTGTTGCAGACCTTGATTAAACAGAATCCGAACTTGCGGGTCGTTTATAAGGAATGGCCGATCCTGTCGGAGTCATCCGGTGAAGCGGCTAAAATCGCCTTGGCTGTCAACCTAGCCTTCCCTGACCAATATGAGGATTTTCATCGCGCCCTCTTATCGATGAGAAGCCTGCGCTCGGCCAATGATGTCTGGACCGTGGTCGACAAGTTGGCATTGGATCGGGCACCGATAGAGGCCGTGCTGACCGACCCGAAGGTTGGCCTGCATCTGCAGCAGACCGCCACGCTGGCCCAACAGCTCGGCATTACTGGCACACCAGCCTTTGTAGTGGGCGATGTTATCCTCAAGGGCGCCTACCCCATCGAACAAATCCAACAGGCCATTGACCAGCAGGGTTAGGCACGAGCAAAATTGGTATGTCGAGCCGAGGCGGAATCTGTCTCGGCTTTTTTGTGTCCAATCGATTAACTGACCCGGCCATGCAACTGGTTGCTAATGATGCTTGCGGCATGGGCCATCAAGTCCGCCGCGTCCGCCGTGCTGCTGTCCAGCGCGGGGTGAATGTGAATGTCGATAGTGCCAGCCCGCTTGGCAAACTGATCGTTACGCCAATACTGCCCGGCATTATGGGACACCGGCACCATCACACAGCCGGCCGCCTTAGCCAGCAGCGCGCCGCCCTGACGAAAGGGCAACAACTGGTGCGGTGAGGCTCGAGTGCCTTCGGGGAAGATCAACACCGAGTTGCCTTCGGCAATGCGTTGCGAGCCGAGCTCGATAACTTGCATCATGGCGTGGCGTTTGTTGGTGCGATCGATCGCGATGGGTTTCATCATCGCAAAGGTCCAGCCGAACAGCGGGATCTTGAGCAGACTGGCTTTGGCGACTTGGGATTGGGGATGAAACAGCAGCTGCAAAAAATAGGTTTCCCAGGCCGATTGGTGATTCGCGACGATCACACAGGCCTGTGGCGGCACATGCTCTAGGCCGTGCACCCTAACTCGGATACCTAGGATGTATTGGGTGCACAGGTGCATACCGCGAGCCCAGGCGCCGATCACTAGGTAATAACGCAGCGGATAGGGGATCATGTAGGCAAACAGCCCAAAGAAGGCCGCCCAAGTCAGCGTAAAGGGCACTACCAGCAAATAAAACAGAACGGTACGAATTGTTGCCCACCACATACGGGATGATCCTCGTTGCATCGACCTCCAGTTTACTGGCTTGCGCGCGTATGTCTGCCTTGAACGGTGAATAGACTGTTGCCTTTTTGGAATGATTTTCGCACTGGTGCGGAATGAAAAACTCGCGTTCAGGTAAATAGCGCCAGCCCCAAGAGCTTGGTTCGACACACCGAGCCTGCCAGTCACAGGATTTTCAGGCTCTAAAAACAGAAAAACCCGGCAGAGCCGGGTTTTTTTAAAGCCAAATCAATTACTTGATCTTAGCTTCTTTAAACATCACGTGTTGACGAATTTTTGGATCGTACTTCTTGAATTCCAGCTTATCTGGAGTCGTACGCTTGTTCTTGTCGGTCGTGTAAAAATAACCGGTACCGGCAGAACTTACTAAACGAATTTTATCGCGTGCCATCTTTTGGACCCCTTAAACTTTTTCACCACGGGCACGTAAATCTGTTAATACAGACTCTATACCCCGTTTGTCGATGATGCGCATACCCTTTGCAGAGATACGCAGCTTAACGAAGCGTTTTTCGCCCTCAACCCAAAAACGGTGAGAGTGAAGATTCGGCAAAAACCGACGCTTAGTTTTAATTTGTGAGTGGGAAACATTATTCCCTGTTACTGGACGTTTTCCAGTAACTTGGCAAACTCTAGACATTATCTGTCGCCTCTAATTGTCGGTGACACCGCATTAACAAAAATTCGACCGCAGGCAGTTTGAGTGCTTAGTGCATTAGTGCCGTTTCGACGTGGACGAATCACTTAACTGATTCGAGCTTCCAGACAAAACGCCAATGGCATAGTTTCGCATGAAATCTAAACAGCGCTTCAAGCAGTATTTGGGTGACCAAAACGCGATTGAAACTCTAACTAAGCTCCTCGAGACCTGGGGCCCTGATTCAAAGAGGCGCGTTTTATACCAGAACAAACCGCGAAGCTCAAGTACATTTGCTGTTTTTTTGTCCATGGCGCAACACTCCGTGCACCTCTGAACACCGTTAAAAGCCCCAAATAATCAGCCTTTACATGCTTTGGGCGGCTATAACAGGCCGCGTTCGGCAAAACTAATTACCACGCCCTGACCGACTACCATATGATCAAGCAGCTGAACGTCGATGGTGGCCAGTGCGGCTTGGATACGGTCGGTCAGCAGCCGATCGGCGCTGCTCGGCTCGGCAATGCCGCTGGGATGATTGTGCGCGAGAATCACCGCGCCGGCATTGCAGCTCAGCGCCGCCTTAACCACTTCGCGCGGATAGACGGCGGCACGGTCGAGCGTGCCCTGAAAAAGAGTTTCAAACCGCAGCACGCGATGCTGACTGTCCAGCCAGATACAGGCGAACTGTTCGCTGGTCAGGTCACGCATCTGCGCCAAGAGAAACCGCCGGGTGTCGCCGGGCGATGCGAGTGCCGGCTTAGCAATCAGTTCGGCCTTGAGATAACGGCGACTCATTTCTACCACGGCCTGTAATTGGACGAACTTGGCTGGGCCCAAACCAGGACCCTGACAAAACTGGCGCTGGTTGGCCTGAAACAGGCTCGCCAGTGAGCCGAAGCGGTTAAGGATCGATTGGGCTAGGCCGACGGCATCGAGACCGGGCAGGCCGGTTCTCAAAAAGATGGCCAACAGCTCGGCATCCGATAAGGCGTCAGCTCCTTGGAGCAAGAGTTTTTCCCGCGGGCGCGATGCGGCGGGCCATTGTTTGATCGACACGGGCAGTCCTTTTGGCTCGCTGAGCAGGATGGCAGTGAACCCATATCCCGACAACCTATGCTATCCTGCCCGTCCTGGGCCGAGGTTACTGATGGGTTATATTGGGTAACCATATCAAACCGAAACGGGAACTCAAGACCGACCAACGCATCCAAGCGGAAACTTTACCGACAGGCACTTCATCATGACACTCAGCGCACTGCACAATAAACATATAGTGGTTGGCATCACGGGTGGCATAGCAGCCTATAAGTCGGCCGAATTGGTGCGTCTGTTTATCAAGGCTGGCGCCGAGGTTCGGGTGGTGATGACCGAGGCGGCGCAACATTTTATCACCCCGCTAACCCTACAGGCGCTGTCCGGCAACCCGGTCAGTCGCAGCCTGTTGGATGAGCAGGCGGAACTGGGCATGGGCCATATCGAATTGGCACGCTGGGCCGATCTGGTCATTGTTGCGCCGGCGACGGCCGACTTTATTGCTCGAATGCAGGCTGGCATCGCCAATGATCTGTTGACCACCCTGCTGCTGGCGACCGAGGCACCGGTCGCGCTGGCACCGTCGATGAATGAAAAGATGTGGCACCACGCCACCACGCAACACAATATCGCCGCCCTGCGTGCACGCCTGACGAATGTGCACTGGTTTGGTCCGGAGGCCGGATTTCAGGCCTGTGGTGATGTCGGTGCGGGACGCATGATGGAGCCGACGGATTTGGTCGCCAGCACGGCGGCCTGCTTTGCCGAAGGGCCGCTGGCCGGTCAACGGGTGGTGATCAGCGCCGGCCCAACCCGTGAGGCGATCGATCCGGTGCGCTACCTGTCGAACAACAGCTCGGGCAAGATGGGCTTCGCCTTGGCCCGGTCGGCGGCTCGCCTGGGCGCCGAGGTCTGTCTGATCGCCGGCCCGGTCAGCCTACCCACCCCAGCGGGTGTGGAGCGCATCGATGTGCTCTCCGCGCTCGATATGCACAGCGCCGCAAGCACCGCCCTAACCCGTTGCGACATCTTTATTGGCACCGCTGCGGTGGCCGACTTTCGACTGAGCTCGGTGGCCGAGCAAAAAATCAAGAAGGACTCAAGTGGTCCCGCCCCAAGCCTAGCGCTGGTCGAAAATCCGGACATCATTGCGATGGTCGCGCAGCATCCGTTGCGACCTCGACGCGTTATTGCCTTCGCGGCCGAAACGGAGCATCTAGAGCAGCACGCCGGTAAAAAACTGGCCACGAAGCAGGTCGATGCGGTCGTGGCCAATGACGTGTCGCGCACCGACATCGGCTTCGGCGCGGAACACAATGAAATCCTCTGGGTCGGCGCGCACAACACCGTGGCCTTTGGCCCCGCCAACAAGTCCGCCGTGGCCGACTTCATCCTTCAACAAATCATCAATTTGGATCTGCACCATGAACCGTCCTAACGTACAGCTTAAAATCCTCGACCCGCGCATGGGTACCGAATTCGAACTGCCCACCTATGGCACGCCCGGCTCGGCCGGCATGGATCTGCGCGCCTGTCTGTCCGAGCCGCTCACGCTCGAACCGGGTCAAACTCAGCTGATCAGCACCGGCTTGGCGATCTTTCTCGATGATCCCTCGATCGCGGCGACCATCTTACCGCGCTCCGGACTGGGCCATAAGCACGGCATCGTGCTCGGTAACCTGGTCGGTCTGATCGATTCCGACTATCAGGGTGAACTGATGGTGTCGTGCTGGAACCGTGGTCACAGCGCGTTCACCATCGAACCGGGCGATCGCATTGCGCAACTGGTTTTGCTCCCGGTATTGCAGGCCAACTTAACGCTGGTTGAGGACTTTGCACCGACTGACCGCGGCATCGGCGGTTTCGGCAGCACGGGCCGAGGTTAGGGGCGGTTTGAGCCAGATCAACACTATACGCCTTGGCTTAATGAGCAAAAACGACTTGGCCCTGGCGTTCGATGGTGACGGCGATCAACAGGTTGTGCTCAACAGCGGTGGTAAATCGATCCGTGCCGATCGCTTGTTGCTGCGGCGCGCCAAACAGGTGTTGCAGGCCCGTCCCGGCACCACCATACTGTTCGACGCAGAAAGCGCGCCAGCTCGACGACCCTATTGTCGAAAAACGGCGGCAAGGCGCTGCTGAGGCCGACTCTCGATGGCGCACGTCGACATCGCCAACGCCTCGGGCTTGGCTTGGCCCGGCACAGGCCAGGCTAAGCGGGTGATTCCGGGCCGGTCCGCAGGCCAACCTGATGCTGATTCAGGCAATGGTCAAAGAGCAGCTTTTGGCCGTTGACAGCCAGCTGTAAATTCCTTTTTAATTCCGTCCCTAGCGAGGACTGATTGTTCTCACCTCGCTAGACCGGTCGATCACGGCGGTGCGCCCGAACCCTAAAACTGGGCGCGCGTGCTGATCCTTTACACTTTTCTGGAATCCTTATGTCACTGGATAACCGTACCGCGCACGACTATGTCAAAGTCTTAAATGAGGCCTTACCCTATATCCAACGTTTTCAGGGCAAAACCGTAGTCATTAAGTACGGCGGTAACGCCATGGTTGACGACACCCTGAAGGCCAGCTTCGCGCGCGATATCGTCCTGCTCAAGACCGTGGGCATCAACCCGGTGGTGGTGCACGGCGGCGGGCCACAAATTGGCTCCCTGCTGGAAAAACTCAATATTAAGAGTGAGTTCGTCAATGGCATGCGAGTGACCACATCAGAAACGATGGATGTTGTCGAAATGGTCCTAGGTGGCTTGGTTAATAAGGATATTGTGTCGCTGATCAACCAGGCCGGGGGCAAATCCTTCGGCATGACCGGTAAGGACGCGCATAGCATCAAGGCGCGCAAGCTCAAGGTGATGCGCGACAGTCCCGACCTGAAAAAATCCGAAATTATCGATATCGGCCACGTTGGCGAGGTCGAATCGATCGATAAGTCCTTTATCAATTGGATGAGTGATGGCGGCTATATACCAGTGATCGCACCGATCGGGGTCGGCGCAGACGGTACCTCCTATAATATTAACGCCGATTTGGTCGCCGGCAAGGTGGCGGAAGTGCTGGGCGCCGAGAAACTCATTTTGCTGACCAATATCAGTGGGTTGCAGAATAAGAGCGGCCAAATTCTGACCGGTCTGAGCACCGACCAGGTCAACGAGCTGATCGAAGACGGCACTATCCATGGCGGCATGTTACCCAAGATTCGGTGTGCCTTGGATGCGGTCCATGCCGGCGTCAACAGTGCCCATATTATCGATGGCCGCGTGGCGCATGCGACGCTATTGGAGATCTTCTCTGACAGCGGTGTCGGCACCCTTATTACCAATCAGCAGGAGCTGCTCAATGACTGAGCGCAGTGAGGCCCCTTCACGCCGAGACCAGATTTTGCAGGCGCTGGCCCATATGCTTGAAACCCATCCGGGCCAAACCATTACCACGGCAAAACTGGCCAAGGCAGTCGGTGTATCCGAAGCGGCGCTCTATCGGCACTTCCCCAGCAAGCTGAAAATATTTGAAGGCTTAATCATCTTTATTGAAGATACGCTGTTCTCGCGCATGACCCGAATTTTGCAAGAGGAGGAAGCCGCTATCCCGCGCTGTGAGGCGATTTTAGGCCTGCTCTTGGCCTTTGCCGAACGCAACCCGGGAATGTGCCGCATCCTGATCGGTGATGCCTTGGCCGGTGATGTTGAGCGTTTGCGCAGCCGAGTCATGCAGATTTTCGACCGGCTCGAAACTCAATTAAAACAGGTGCTGCGCGAGGCCGAGATCCGCGAGGGCATTCGCCCAGCGCTGCCCCTAAATCAAGCCGCTAACCTGCTCTTGAGCTACGCGGAAGGGCGTATCAATCAGTTTGTGCGCAGTGAGTTCAAACGCCCTCCGACCCAGGATTGGGCGGTGCAATGGCCGATTCTGGCAGGCGCCATCTTCGTAACTGAATAGGCCGGCGGTGGTCCTAAAACTCGATATTCAGGCCCACACCAGCGTAAGCCACTCGCTCTGCCGCTCGATCCGGCCAATCAAGCTCGACAAAACCAAAGGCCGACACCTTGTCGGTCAGGTTCAGCTCCTGAACTAGGCTGGTGTAATACTGCTCTTGATCGGCCGACCCTGGGCTGATCAGCCGATTAGCGCTCACCAACCACCTCAGGGTCGACGGGTTAGAGGCTAACCTGAAGGGAATGCGGGTAAAGCTTATCAGGGTCAGGGCACGGGCGTCGGACACCGAGCTGGTGCTCAGCTGCAGCCCTGCACCGACCGTCAGGCCCTTGCTGACCCAATCGCCGATCAGGCGCATAAGCTGGCTGTTCTGATGCGTGCCATTGAGCTCCAGCGCGAGACTGAGTCGGCGTCGTGCGTCGGCGTAGTCGGCCGCGAACGACAACCCGGTTTCGCCGCCGAGTCGTTCCGCTGGTATCACCGCCCATTCAAGCTGCAGCCGATCGGCGATGACCGGGGCTCTATAACTCAGGCCATCGACGCTGCCCAGACCCACCGCCAAATTGTCGCTACTGGCCTGGCTGTAGCCCAAGGCTCCCGTCAAGGCATCCGGATCGCGATGCATCAAAATGAAGAATTTATTGCTGCGTGCCAGCGGGCTGTCGCCGTAAAATAGCGTTAGGGCCCCCTGATCGCTGCGCAGACCCACCTCGCTGCGCACCAGCTGCGGACAACAGCCATCCTGGGCGTAGGTCACCAGGCCCACGGCGAGGTCAAAAAAAGCACTATTGGCGGCCACCGGGGTGTCTCCGCGAAAACCAAATTCCGACAGGTGGGTCTCCAGTTGCACATTCGAGCCGGCATCGGATGCAGCCAGTTGGCCATAGCCATTGGCCTGGCCGTAGAGCGACGTTTTAGCCTGTGCCGGCAGGGTAAGCAGGATCAAGTACAGCATCACGAGCGGTTTCATCTTGAATTTCTCCTATAATAGAGGCCGAAAGTGCCGCATCGCCTTGGAAAGAGGACGACTGCAGCGCCCGGAAAAAGTTACTATACTGTCATCATGACCGGCCCGCGGGTCGGAATGTGCCGACCTTGACAAGGACACTCGCTCAATGAATCAGCCTATTCCGGCCACACGGGTCACTGCGCCTAAAACCAACTTGCTGGTAACCGAGCCCACCGCGGTGCTGTTGTTCGATGCTCAGCACACCATTGTGGACGCCAATGAGAAGGCACGCCAATGGTTTGGCCAGATCCAGGCGCAGCAAACCAGCCTGGAAGAGGCCTGGCTGGCGAAATTGGGGTTGCAGTTGGTCGATCGCCATTTCCATCATCTGACTCTGAGCGACCTGCTATCCGGACAGTTGCCCGACCCCTATATAGGTTTGAGCGCAGGCAACCAAACTCGCTGGGCGCAATGGCATGTGCTGACCAGCCAACATCGGCAACAGCCTTGCCAAGCCCTGGTGTTGACCGATGTCTCCGATCTGATGCAATCCTTTCACGCCCTTCAACAGCATGCCGAAGACGCCGATACGCGTGACTTTGCCACTGGGCTCTATAATCGTCGCTATGCCTTGGAGCGGTTGACACAGATGCATCTGCAGGCCAAGCGCTATCAGTCGCCTTTCGCCATCGCCCTGATCGATATAGATCATTTCAAGCGCATCAACGATACCTTCGGTCACGCCTATGGCGATGAGGTGCTTGAGCGCCTGGCAAATGTCATTGGTAAAAGTTTTCGGGAAACCGATTTATGCGCCCGTTTTGGCGGCGAAGAATTTTTGATCCTGATGCCAGAAACCGAAACCGGTGCGGCCATTTTGTCACTCGATCGATTGCGCCAACAGATCTCGGAATTAAAATGGACCCAGATGCAGCGCCCCGTCACGATCAGCTCCGGCGTGGTGCGCTGGCAGATGAACAAGAGTGTCGAGCAGCTGATTTTCTTAGTCGATCAACGCCTGGGTACCGCGAAAAAGGCCGGTCGCAACCAGGTCTGTGGCGACCTGCTCTAAGGCCCCAAGAGATCGGGCCGCAGGGACGAAATAAACGTTAGGCGACCGCATCGAGCGGTTGGTTTTCAATCAGGGCTTTGTGCAATGCCGCAATGGTCAGTTCGTAATGATCTTCGGCCACCACGACCCGTATATCCACCTGCCGGATACTCTGATAGATGGCCAGTACATTGATGTTTTTCGCCGCCAGAGCGCCCGACATGGATGCCAAAATCCCCGGCACGTTCATGTCCGAGCCCAAGACCGAGACCATAGAAATCTTGCGACTGGTCATCTCGGCGTTGGGGAAATGCCGCTCCAACCTGGCCTGAATTCGCTCCACCACCTTGAGCCCGGTATCCAGATAGAGGGTGACGGTATTGGCGTTGTGCTCCTTGGCCAGCAAGGGCAGGTTGAATTCCTGCACCAAGCGCTGAATCTCGAGAAATTGCTGCGGTTCGCCAACCATATCCTGATCAAACACACTCAAGGCGTAAATATGTTGAATCCCGGCGATGATTTCCACGCGTGGCGTTTTCGATCGATAGTCGTTGGTGATTAGGGTGCCGTCGTGATCGGGTTCAAAGGTATTTTTGACCCGCAACGGAATGTCCTTTTGGCGCAAACCCTTAGCCGCCTTGGGATGAATCGCCTCCATCCCGATCAATGAAAGTTGATCGGCGACATCGTAATTGGTCCGCCCGATGGGCTTAACATTCTGTTCACCGACCACCATTGGATCGGCCGTCGACAGGTGGTATTCCTTATGGATCACGGCTTCGCGGGCTTCGGTCAATTCAGCAATCTTACTAAAGGTGATTTCGGAATAGCCTCGGTCGAAGGTCTGCATCAGGCCCTCGGCGCACTGGGTGTAGCCGGTCACGATCGGCATTTCGGTGGCCAGGTCATAGCGCGAGAAGACCGTTAGGATTTTGTCATCGAGCGCGAGGTTGTCTTTTTCTCGCCAGCCGGAGAGATCAACGAAACGTGCATTGATGCCTTCGGATTGGAGCAGCAAGGCGACGTTAAAAGCACTGTGCGCCTCGCCGACACCCGCGAGCATTTCGCGCACGGTCGCCAGATGTTCGTTAATCTGAAAGTGGCCGTAAGAACAAACCCGCTGCAAATCCAACAGGCAAGAGCGAATGCCCTCCATCCGTTCGGTAATGAATTGGTCAGCCTGCTTCAATATATGGGGCTGATCGAACAGCTGCGCGTTGAACTCACGCATCGCCTTGGCGGTATCGGTCAGCGCCTCGCTCCACTGCCAATCTGAATCGTTATTGGCAAAGAGCGCGTAGACGCCGGGTTCGCGAGATTTTTTGTGCTCTAACAAGCGATTGGTCATACCGCCATAGGCCGACACGACAAAAATCCGTTGATACATCTGGGCCTGTGATCGGCCAATCTGAATAATATTGTCCCGCACGGCGGGATAATTACTCATGGAAGTTCCACCAATTTTCTCAACGGTATGCAGTGCCATGTTCGGTTTGGTCCTAAGTTTTGCTGAGAACACTCAGCCAATGGGTCAAGGACCCTAAAGTTTAAGGCATTTAACTCTAAACTCAATAAAAGCCGTCACGCTCGGCAGTGGAAATTTCACAAGATGGTGGTGAATAATCAGCAATGGCTACTGGTCGCCCGATTTAAAGGTCGCTATTTCACTATCCTGAGCTGCCCCCCGCTGCCCAGCTCCAGCTTGATCTCTTGGCTGGCATTGGCCTCCAGGGTAAGCGTCATCGGGGTTTTCTGGCTCTGCTTACCATTCCAGTGGCTTACCGTGAGGGCAATGCTGGCCGGCGCGATCGAGCGATTGACCACTGTCAGACGCCAAAGCCCTTCGCGGACCATGGCACTGGTAAGATTCACCAGACTGCTCTGGCCCAGCGCCAGGGTCGCCTGCGCGCCTTGCCCAGGTTCATAATAACTGTCCAGCAGCGCTGCCTGACCATCGAACACGCCAACCTTAACCGGTCCCGCTAGGTCGGGTAAGAGGCCTTCGCTCTCGATTAAAATACTCGCCTGAGCCTGCTGCAGACCCTGTTGCCGGCTGTCCCATTGCAACTCATATTGCCGCGCCAACCGGCTCAGCACCGTCTCGGCAACCGGCAACCAGAGGTGGGTATTGGCCGCAAGGTTAAAGGGCTCAAGCGCGAATAGCGTTGGCACGCCCTGGCTCTGGCCGCTCTGCGGTTGCGCCATGTCCTGTTGCGCGCGCTCCATCGACAGCGCTCGCATCATGATCTGAGGCGGGCTTGGCACCTGAGCAAAGCTGTAGCCCGGCGCCTCGATGTCGTACTCGGACAAGTTGGAGACTATTAGCTCCTGATGCAGTTTGGGCGCCGCCGCTGTTATATCGAGCCGGTAACGCACCTGAGCGCTAATGGCCGAGTCTTGCCAAGCATAGAAGAGTCTATTGTTTTGCGTCTGCGGTTGGATCACGTTGAGTTCAAACGGGGTGTCGACCAGGGTGGTGAAATTCAACAAATGCCACTGACTTTGCGGCCAATAGCGCACGGTCTTGCCCTGTTGCAGGATCAGCTGACTGGCACTCACCCCCTGCACCAGCCAGAGCCCAGCCTCACCTCTTATATTCACGGCCTCACCCTGGGTGGGTAACCGGCGCGGGTCGGGCGACGACCAGCTGAGCCGAGTGCCGGCGAGTTCGGTCTGCCACCAGAATTGCTCGGGGCTGAGCCGAGCCACCGGCAGACGAACCCGGGTTTCAGTCGCGTTCAGGGTTTCACTGCGTGCTACCCAGGCGCCGTTGTTCGCTAGGTAGAGCCAATCCACCGCCAGACTTTCGGCGCTGCTCCAGTTAGCACAACTGGCGAGGCTGGCGAGCAATAGCAAGGGTTTCAAACGATGGATCGCATAAGCGTGCGGTGCCATAAACGAGCTCCTAGCAGAGAGTCGGTTCTATTAGCGCTGGCTGGATTGTGACCAGGTGTCCGACTTAAAATTCAACAGTAAATGGATCGGCCGGCGATTTTAGCGGACGCCCCGCAAGCCCGAGGCCGCTCTCAGGACTAGGGCGCCAACGGCAACGACCAGCAGCATGATAGCACCATAAAAAAGGCCCTCGCCCATGCTCAAGCCAAAGATAAAGTTCGGTGTGTAGCCGCACATGGTCTGGACTTCAAAGACCTGAGGCCACCAGGCATCGAGCGCAAACCAAGCCGGGAAACCGGCATCCATGCCGCACTGCCCCTCATATTGGCCGCGTTCGACCAACACCGAGATTCGGCTGCGGTCAATCAGCAGCGCCAGGGCAGCAACGAGGCCGACATGGGCGACACCCTGAGCCACCGGGCGCTCGGAACTCAGACCGAACAGGCCGAATAGCACGCCGCTCAGGGTCCAAAAACGCGCCTGAATACAGAGCACACAGGGTGGCTCGCCGAGTATGTATTGATAAAACAAGGCCACGCTTTCTAAGGCTAGGCCAGCGGCCACAACGAGATACCAATACCAACGGGAGTGAACAAATTTTATCAGCACAGGCAGCATAGTGGGTTCCAATGAGTTGGGTAGTAATGGTCGACCGGAGCGACAGATCGAGGCCAAGAAAAGTCAACGATAGCAGGCCAACTAAGGCTCGGCTGCGCAGCAAACTGTAAAAAACCCCAGTCTCAGACTCGTTCTATCTTGGCCACCGCGGGCAGCGCATGCAGCCGGCGCAGCACTCGACTGAGCTGGGTTCGACCGGTCACGGCCACCAGCAGACTGACCCGCGAGGTAATCGCGTCAATATCCTGCATTTGGATACTTTCGATATTGGCTTCGGCATGTGAGACCGCATTGGCGACACTGGCCAAGACACCTCGGACGTTGCTCAAGTCAATGCGCAAATCGACCAGGAACTCCCCTTCCATCGATTTTTCCCAATGCAGATGCACACAACGATCTGGATCGTGGCGCAGGTCGGCGATATTGCGACACTGTTCGATGTGCACCACCATGCCCTTGCCTTTGGACATCACGCCGACAATCGGGTCACCCGGTATCGGCCGACAGCACTTGCCATACTTGATGCGCAGCCCTTCAGTACCCTGAATCGTGAGGCTGCCTTGAGGCGAGGTGAGGGTATCGCCTTGCGACAATTGCAAGAGTCGGCGCGCGATAATATAGACCGGCTTTTGGCCGCTGCCGATCTCTGCAAACAGGTGCTCGGCATCCTTTAGATTCGACTCGAGCAAGACGGTGCTGATGGCCTCGCCTGATACCGCTTCAAGGTCAGTGCCAAAATTGCGCAGCTGGCTGTCGAGCAGTTTTTTGCCCAAGCCGATGGCGTCCTGCTGCTCCATGGTGGCCAAAAAGTGGCGGATATTCGCCCGTGCCTTGGCGGTAAAGACGAAATTGAGCCAAGCCGGGTTGGCGCGCGCACCGGGTGCGGTAATCACCTTGATCGAATCACCGCTGATCAACGGCTGGCTCAGGGGCGACAGCTTGCGATTGACCAGGCAGCCGACACAGGCGTTGCCGACATCAGTATGCACCGCGTAGGCAAAGTCGATCGGGGTCGCGCCGCGCGGCAGCTCCATGATTTCACCCTTGGGGGTGAAGACATAGATTTCATCGGGGAAGAGGTCAATCTTAACGTTTTCGATAAACTCCATCGAATCGCCGGCGCGCTCCTGCATTTCCAACAAATTCTTCACCCAACGCCGGGCTCTGGCGTGCGTTTGGCCGCCTTGGGTGTCGTCGGTTTTGTACAGCCAATGCGCGGCGATGCCGTGATTGGCCATGTCTTCCATATCCTGGGTGCGAATCTGGATTTCAATCGGTACGCCATTGGCACCAATCAGGTTGGTGTGCAGGGATTGGTAGCCGTTGGTTTTAGGTACGGCTATATAATCTTTAAAACGATTCGGCACCGGCTTATAAAGATTGTGCACCGAACCCAAGATGCGATAACAGGAATCGACCGAGTCGGTGATAATCCGAAAAGCATAGACGTCGAGAATTTCTTTCAAAGATTTGCGCTTTTCGCGCATCTTTTTATAGATCGAATAGAGATGTTTTTCCCGGCCGCTGACCTGAGCTTCGATGCCTTCCTGCAGCAAGCGAGTTGCCAACGCCTCCTCAATATGCCGGACAACCTCTTTGCGGTGCCCCAACTGCTTGCGCATGGCAGAGCGAATCCGAGTAGCACGCAATGGGTAGATTGATTCAAAAGATAGATTTTCTAGCTCAATCCGCAGATCATTAATGCCCAGCCGCAACGCAATGGGGGCATAAATCTCGAGGGTTTCACGCGATTTACGGCGCTTCTTTTCCGGCGGCATCACGCCCATAGTGCGCATATTGTGCAGGCGGTCGGCCAACTTGACCAGAATCACGCGAATATCCTTGGACATGGCCAGGACCATTTTCTGGAAATTCTCGGCCTGCTCTTCGACCTTACTTTCGAATTCCAAATGGGTCAGCTTGGACACGCCATCGACTAGATCGGCGACACCCTGGCCAAACTGCTCGACGATCGCCTCCTTGGATACGGCCGTGTCTTCGAGCACATCATGCAGCATGGCGGCCATCAGACTCTGATGATCCATATGCATTTCGCTGAGGATATTGGCAACCGCCAAGGGATGGGTGATATAGCGTTCGCCACTGCGCCGCATCTGACCTTCATGCGCCTGCTCGGCGTAAAAATAGGCCCGTTTGATACGCGCCACCTTTTCCGGTGACAGGTACTCATTTAGGCGCTCAGCGAGATCGTGTACGGTTGGCAAGGAAAGTCCAAACTGGCTTATGAAGCTTCAGTGTATTCAAACCCATTCAAACGGCAATAAAAAACCGGGCAAAGCCCGGTTATTTTAGTGCGATCCTGTCTTTAGTCTTCGATCTCGTCGAGAATAGAAGCATTGATCTTGCCTTCGGCAATTTCACGCAATGCAACGACCGTTGGCTTGTCATTACCCTGCTCAACGAATGTTTCTACTCCATCGTTCGAAATCTGGCGCGCGCGCTTGCTGGCAACCATGATTAATTCAAAACGATTCGCAACCTTATCTAAACAATCTTCAACTGTAACGCGTGCCATGGTGATCTCCTGTGAGCTCGCTGGTGCAAGCCGGGCGATTGTACGGAAATTAGACGGTTTGGCAACCGGCATGATGGCTTAGAGCCCTTATCCGCATAAATTAAGCTTGGCCTAGGTCAATAGCTGCGTAATCAGACCTTGATGACGCTGCTGCTGCTGACTCATCACGAGGCGATTGGTGGTAAAGATCGCCGCCAGCTCGTCCAACGCTTTGTAAAAATCATCGTTAATAATCAGATAGTCGAAGTCGCCGTAATGCGACATTTCGGAGACCGCGTCGAGCATGCGCCGACTGATGACGGCCGCGCTGTCCTGTTGGCGTTTTTCCAGTCGCTCCTGCAAAGCCGCTTTCGACGGTGGCAAAATAAACACGCTCCGGCAGCCTGGCATCAGTCGGCGCACCTGTTGCGCGCCTTGCCAGTCGATCTCGAGAATCACATCGTGCCCCGCATCGAGCTGATGTTGGACATAGGCCTGTGAGGTGCCGTAATAGTTATCGAAAACCTGGGCATGCTCCAAAAATTCGCCGCGCCCGACCCGCTCGACAAAGTCTGCGGGGCTGGTGAAGTGATAGTGTGCGCCGTCTTCCTCACCCGGCCGCATGGCGCGAGTGGTATGGGAAATCGACAAGGTCACGAACGGCAGACGGGCGATCACCGCATTGACCAAACTGCTTTTGCCGGCGCCACTGGGGGCGGCAATAATATAAAGGATACCGGGGACGATAGTTGCCATGAAAGGGACCTGAGCTCTGCTGTAATAGGGATAATCGGGCGATGATAGCAGGGCTTGAAGGTAAGTTCCTGCCTAAAGCCATGCTAACCTCAATTGATCCACTGCGCAGCGTATTGAGCAGTGGTCCCGGCCATCGGGAAGGTTTGCGTGGCTATTTGACGGGTGCCTTGCTGCTGTTAAAAGTATCGTGTTTCTCGACAGTGGTGCCCAGACGGTCAAGCAATCCGACATCGAGCACCGGCGACGCGTCGATATGCTGTGCATCCATCATGTGGGCGACGCGCTGCAGTGAGGCGATAATCATCATCTGTTCCCACTCGTGTAAATCACCAAACTGGCGCGCGAATTGATACTGCAAAGGCATGGGCGCCGACTTGAGCACCTCCTGTCCGGCGTCCGTTAACAGTGCAAAGACCTTGCGTTTATCGGTACTGGAGCGCGCCCGCTCAACCAGGCCACGCTTTTCCAAGCGATCGATGATGGTAGTGACCGTCGCCTGACTTAAATTAATAATGCCCGCCAGACCTCCGATAGTCATCTCGCCCCGCTCTCGAATAGTTTTCAGCAGAATGATCTGCGGAGCGGTCAGCCCCGTGGTCTTGGCCAAATGCTTAGAGTGCAGATCGGTGGCGCGAATAATTCGGCGCAGCGCCACCAGGACTTCGTCAACTTTTTCCATAGATTGCTCGTTAAATGCTTTATATATCAAATTGAAATTATACCTCAAGCGTCGCTAGACCCGACACCGCTTAAGGCTTTTAGCATATCTTTAGCCTACGATGAATTCTGACATTGCAAACAGCCCTGAAATTTTATATTACTTAGTGTACTATGCTTTCTTTTTCGGCAAATTCAATTCATAAATCGAAATTATCGGCATTTTTATGACATAGGGCTAAACTCTATGATTAGCGTCAGGGAAAATTATTTAGATGCATAAATAATGAGCTCTAACTAAATATCGAAAGGACCCCAACATGATTAGCCTGCATCTCCCTACATTAAATGACGGCTATGCTGTTCATCGATTAATCAAGAGCTGCCCACCGCTGGATGTAAACTCCGCGTACTGCAATTTTTTGCAATCTGGTCACTTTGCCCGAACCTCAATTCTTGCCAAAGCGGGCGATCAATGCGTCGGCTTTATCAGCGGCTATGTTAAGCCGGAAGATGCCAACACCTTGTTTATCTGGCAGGTGGCGGTGAACGACTCTGCGCGCGGTAAAGGCCTGGCCAGCCAGATGCTGGACAGCTTATTGCAACGCCCTAATCTGCATTCGGTGCAATACCTCGAAACTACAATTACGGCAGAAAACAAGGCATCTTGGGCTCTTTTTACCCGCCTAGCCAGGCGCCTCGAGGCGGAATTGAACAAGATCGACTATCTAGATAAGCAGACCCATTTTCAGGGCGACCACGAGAGTGAGAGCCTGGTGCGCATCGGACCTTTTAATGCCTAATCCATCCTTTGGAGAACATATGACTATTTTTGACGAATTTGAATCCGCGGTACAATCTTATGCCCGTTCTTTTCCCTGTATTTTTAACCGCGCCAAGAACGAACTGCTCTACGATGAAGCGGGCAATGAATACCTCGACTTTTTAGCCGGTGCCGGCACACTGAACTATGGTCACAACAACGACCTCTTTAAAGCTCGCTTGGTGGAATACATCATGGCCGACGGCATCACCCATGGCCTGGACCTGCACACCAAGGCCAAGGGCGAGTTCTTGGAAGCCTTTAACGAGCGCATCTTAAAGCCGCGTAACCTCGATTATGTGATGCAGTTTACCGGACCTACCGGCACCAACGCGGTTGAAGCCGCGCTCAAGTTGGCCCGAAACGTCACGGGCCGCGAGAATGTCATCTCCTTTACCAATGGTTTCCACGGCGTCAGCCTAGGCGCCTTGGCGACCACCGGCAATTCGCATCATCGCGGTGCCGCCGGCGTTAGCTTGGGTGGCAGCAGCCGCATGCCTTACGATGGTTACCTGGGTGACGGTGTCGACACCACTGCCTACCTCGACAAGGTACTGGGCGACTCCAGCAGCGGAATCGACTTGCCGGCCGCGGTAATTGTCGAAACCGTTCAGGGCGAAGGTGGCATCAACGCCGCCAGCGCCGAGTGGCTGCAGCAGTTAGAGAGTGTGTGTCGCAAATACGACGTCCTGTTGATTGTCGACGACGTTCAAGCCGGTTGTGGTCGAACCGGTACTTTCTTCAGCTTTGAAGAATCGGGCATCAAGCCGGACATAGTCACCATGTCTAAATCCTTAGGAGGCTATGGCCTACCCTTCGCCATGGTAATGATCAGACCCGATCTGGATCAGTGGAAGCCCGGCGAACACAACGGCACCTTCCGTGGTAACAACTTTGCCTTCGTCACCGCCAAGGCGGCCCTGGATGAATATTGGGCCGACGATCGTTTCGCGAAAGACATACAACGCAAAGGCGAGTATGTTGAAAAGCGTTTAGCTCAAATGGCTGCAGCCTATGGCAATGGAAATTTCTCTACCCGCGGACGCGGTATGTTTCGAGGCCTAAACTGTGTCGACGGCGATCTGGCGTCAAAAATCACCCGCAAGGCTTTCGCCAACGGCCTGATGATTGAAACCAGCGGTGCCGACGACCAGGTTGTGAAAATCTTATGCCCACTCATTATCACCGATGCCAACCTGAAGAAAGGTCTCGATATCTTGGCCGCAGCGATTCGCGATATTTGCGCTAAGGAGTCCGAAATGCCGGAAGAATCAGACTATTTCGACAACGTTCAGCTCGTCGAACCTGAATTGACCGCCCTGGCCAGCTAATCTAATTAGGCGTCTGTGGCCTAAGGCCCAGACGCCGCCTAGGAGTATCTATGATTGTTCGTAATATGATTCAGGCTGAACAGCAAGGCCGGAAAATAGTGTCACCCGACGGCAACTGGGACAGTACCCGGTTGCTGTTGAAGGAAGATCAGATGGGGTTTTCATTTCATATCACCACCATCTATAAGGGTGCAGACTTTCAAATGCACTATCAGAATCATTTGGAATCGGTCTATTGCATCAGCGGCGAAGGGGAAGTTGAAACCCTAGCCGATGGTCAAAAATATCCAATAGCACCGGGTACGCTTTACATCTTAGACAAGCACGATAAACATATCTTGCGTGGGTTCTCAGAGATGAAAATGGCCTGTGTCTTCAATCCGCCGTTGAACGGCAAAGAAGTGCACAACCCTGACGGCGCCTACGAGCTCGAAGCCGAATCGATCGACCAGTAAGCCAACGTCACGTTGGAGAAGGAACGGTTCCTCGACGGAACATTAGACTCAGGGGACAAGATGCACACCATTGAAAAGATCGGCGGTACGTCGATGAACGATTATGCCTCAGTACGAGACAATATCGTATTTAAGCCGTCGCGTTTTAAGCATTATTACAATCGGGTTTTCGTCGTCAGCGCCTATGGCGGTGTCACCGATAAGCTGCTTGAGTTCAAAAAAAGCGGTAAGGCGGGGGTGTTTAAACTCTTTGCCAGCAGTATGGAAGATGACAGCTGGCTCGACGCCATCACCGCTCTGAATGCTGATTTACATCAGATCAACGCCCAGCTGTTTGGCGACACAGAGGCGCTGGTCGAGGCCGACCAATTTATTAACGACCGGATCATCGACGCGCGCCAGTGCCTGCTCGACTTGCAGAGCCTATGCCATCATGGCCACTTCGCACTGGACGCCCACCTGGCGACGGTGCGCGAAATGCTGGCCAGCCTAGGCGAAGCCCACAGTGCCTGGAATACGGCTAAGTTGTTGCAACGCGATGGCGTGAACGCCTGCTTTATCGACCTGACCGGTTGGCGCGCCACAGAGCATATGTCGCTCGATGAGCGTATTCAAAAAGCCTTTGCGAGCATCGACTTGGCCACTTCGCTGCCCATCGTGACCGGCTATGCTCACAGTGAAAATGGCCTAATGTCGTCGTTTAATCGCGGGTACAGTGAAATGACCTTCAGTCGCCTGGCGGTACTGACCGACGCGACGGAAGCGATCATCCATAAAGAGTTTCACCTCTCAAGCGCCGATCCGCGCCTGGTCGGCGAAGCCAAGGCCGTGCCCATTGGCCGCACCAATTACGATGTCGCCGACCAACTGGCCAACCTGGGGATGGAAGCCATACACCCAAAGGCGGCCAAAGGCTTGCGCCAAAGCAATATTCCACTGCGCATTAAAAACACCTTTGAGCCAGAGCACACCGGCACCCTGATTACCGGCGACTACGTCAGTGATGCACCGCGCGTCGAAATTGTCGCTGGCACCAAGGGCGTCTATGCCTTGGAAATTTTTGATCAGGATATGGCCGGACTGTTCCATATCTTCGACCCCAAGATTGTCACCATCATTAAGCGCTACAAGGCACATATTGTCTCCAAAGACATCAATGCCAACTCGGTCACCCACTATCTGACGACCAACCTAAAAACGGTTAAGCGGATTCGCGCTGAATTGGAGGAAACCTTTCCGGAAGCCGAAGTGGATCAGAAGAAAGTCGCCATTGTCTCGGTGATCGGTAGCGACCTTAAAATAAACGGTTTGTTGGCTCAGACCGCCTTGGCCATTTCCTCAGCCGGCATCAGCATACTGGCCGTGCACCAATGCATGCGCCAGGTTGATGTGCAGTTTGTGATTCAGGAAGAAGATTACGCCAACGCGGTTAAGGC
>NZ_CEYAVF010000007.1:62945-96603 GCF_982785585.1 Reinekea sp.
AGGTTGATGTGCAGTTTGTGATTCAGGAAGAAGATTACGCCAACGCGGTTAAGGCCCTACACCAGTCCCTGGTCGAGATCCACGACCATGGTCGGGCTATCTGTTTGGCCTCCTAAGGGCTGGCAGAACGCGGATCTTTAGAACTCGCCCTTGGTTCGGAGCCGAGGGCGGGCCAGACCTCACTCTATATTTTGTACCTGTTCACGCATCTGCTCGATCAGCACTTTCAATTGGACCGCCGAACGGGTGATGTTTTCTTTGCTTGCCTTCGAGCCCAGGGTATTGGCTTCGCGATTGAATTCCTGCATCAGAAAATCCAACTTGCGGCCGACCGGGCCGGACTGCTTAAGAATAACCTGAGTTTCCTTGCAATGACCGTCGAGCCGATCGAGTTCCTCGGCCACATCGGCCTTTTGGGCCAGCAAGACCACTTCCTGTGCCAAGCGTTCCGGATCGAGCTCGACGCCCAGCCCTTGCACCTTGGTGCGCAAATTGGTTCGCAGGGTCTGCAACCATTCCGGTATTTCCTGACGAATTTCGGCAACCAGGGTAGCGATCTCACTGACGCGCTGCAAAATCGCCTCGGCCAGTACCTGGCCTTCGCGCCGACGACCGTCGAGCAAGTCATCGAGCGCGTCGTCAAAGAGCACCAGCAGGCTCTCTTGCACTTGCTCTACGTCGAGTTCGGCGTCGATTAAGATGCCCGGATATTGCAGCAGCTCGAGCGGATTGAGCGCAGCGCTGTTGGCCACTTGCGCGTCAATCTTGGCCAAGGCCGCCAAGACCGAGCGGAGCCGGTCGGGATCGATATCCAAGCCCTGCTCGCCGCTGTTCAGATAAAACTTCACCGTAATCTCGACCTTGCCGCGCTGAATTTTTTGCTTCAGACGGTCGCGCAGTTTCAGTTCCAAGGAACGCAGGGTGTCATGCAGACGGAAGGTGGGTTCGAGATAGCGTTGATTGACCGATTTGATTTCGACTGACAGGGTGCCAAAGTCGAAGCTCTGTTGTTTGCGTGCAAACGCCGTCATGCTATGGGTCATGGGGTCTCCCCTTGCGGGTGAATCGGACCGGGCCGGCCGGCCCGGTCAGCGTGGGCCTATTGGGCCAATGCTGCCTGCTGCAAACCACACAGCTCGCTGACGCCCTTGGCCGCTAGGGCTAACATGGCGCTGAGTTGCTCGGGCGTGAACGGTTCGCCTTCGGCGGTGCCCTGCACTTCGATAAAGCCGCCCTGAGCGGTCATCACCACGTTCAGATCGGTTTCCGCTGTGCTGTCTTCGGCATAATCCAAATCCAGTACCGGGGTATCTTGCCAGATGCCCACCGAGACCGCGGCGATGGCATGCTTGATCGGGTTCTTCTTCAGGGTGCCGTCGGCCAGCATCTTGTTGATCGCGTCGGATAGGGCGACAAAGGCGCCGGTGATCGAGGCGGTGCGGGTGCCGCCGTCAGCCTGGATCACATCGCAATCGAGCACGATGGTGTTTTCACCAAGCAGATCCATATCCAGCGCAGCGCGCAGCGATCGACCGATAAGCCGGCCGATCTCGACGGTGCGGCCGCTCTGCTTGCCGCGCGCGGCTTCGCGTTGATTTCGAGTACCAGTCGAACGCGGCAGCATGCCGTATTCGGCCGTGACCCAGCCCTTACCCTTACCCTTGATAAAACGCGGCACGCCGCTTTCGACGCTGGCGGTACAGATAACCTTGGTGTTACCAAAGCTGACCAAGACAGAGCCTTCAGCATGGATCGTGAATTGACGCTCGATGGTGATGGCGCGTAATTGATCGGTTTGACGGCCGCTTGGACGCATGGTGACTCCTAACAAGATGGGTGAACAAAGAGCGGGGGATTATATAGGCGTGCCACCTGAATCACCACCAAGCAAAGGGCTAACCGCCGGGAGTCGTCCAAGAACAGGCTCTACCCAGAGCCGGTCGGCTCGGCCGAGCCATGCCAATAGCCTGGTATGGGCCCAGCCGGGTGAATATTTACCGCCCGCCCGGTTGTACCCGAGCCAGTTGTCCCTATCATGTAGGGTACTGTTGATGAATTTAAGGATCACCCGACCATGACGGCGACCAACCCGCTGCTCGAGAATCACGAATTACCACCGTTCGAACTCTTCGAACCGGCCCATATAGCGCCGGCAATGACCGCGTTGATCGACGCGGCCAAGGCCACCATTGCGGCCAAACTGGACCAACCCGGTCCTGCCACCTGGGGCACGGTGATCGAGCCGATTGAGCAGCAGTCGCGCCTGCTCGATAACGCCTGGGCCCTGTTCGGTCATCTCAACAGTGTGCAAGACTCGCCCAGCCTGCGCGCCGCCTATGGCCTGGCACTCAATCAGCTAACCGAGTTTTCGACCTGGTTGGGCCAGCATCCTGGGCTGTTCAAGGCCTATGAGCAGATCCACCAGCAGCCCGAATTCGCCACCCTGGCGCCCGCCGAGCAAGAGGCGGTGCGCCAAGCATTGCTCGACTTTCGACTCAGCGGCATCGACTTGCCGAGTGACCAGCAGCAGCGTTACGCCCAATTGCAGAGCGAGCTGGCCCAGTTGCAGCAGAAATATTCCGAGCAGGTGCTCGATGCCACCCAGAGCTGGACTAAGGCCATCACCGAGGTCAGCGATCTGGCCGGTTTGCCGGCGTCGGCCTTATCCACCCTGGCCCAATATGCCCGCCAAAAGCAGCTCGACGGTTGGTTAATTACCTTGGAGGCCCCGTCATTGATGCCGGTACTCACCTATGCCGATTCCCGTGCGCTGCGCGAAGAGGTTTATCGCGCCAACGTCACCCGGGCTTCTGAGCTGGGGCCGGACGCCGGCAAGTTCGACAACGGTCCGGTGATGACCGAGATTCTTAGCAAACGCCAGGCGCTGGCCGAACTGCTCGGTTATGGCAATTACGCCGAGGTCTCCTTGGCCACCAAGATGGCCGATTCCCCGGCGCAGGTCATCAGTTTCCTCGATGAGATGGCGGCCAAGGCCTATCCTCAAGCCCAGCAAGAATTCGCCGAACTGGCCGATTTTGCTCGCCGCGAGCTCGGCCTAAACGATCTGCAACCCTGGGATCTGGGCTATGCCTCGGAAAAACTGCGCGAGCAACGTTATAGCATCTCACAAGAGGAGTTACGGCCTTACTTCCCGGCACCCAAGGCCCTGGTTGGCCTATTCGAAACCGCCACCCGGCTGTTCGATGTCACCTTCGAGCCGGCCGAGGATTATCAGTCCTATCACCCCGATGTAACCCTGCACAACGTCTATGAAGGCGGTAAGCTGGTCGCACGCTTCTATCTCGATCTCTATGCCCGTGCCGGCAAGCGCGGCGGCGCCTGGATGGACGAGTGCCGGGGTCGGATGCGCGTCAACGACGGCGTGCAACTGCCGGTCGCCTATCTAACTTGCAACTTCACCCCGCCGGTCGATGGCAAGCCCTCCCTATTGACCCATGATGACCTGGTCACCCTGTTTCATGAGTTCGGCCATGGCCTACAGCATATGCTGACTCGGGTCGAGGTTAAGGCCGTCGCCGGCATTAACGGTGTGGCCTGGGATGCCGTGGAACTGCCCAGCCAGTTTATGGAAAATTGGTGTTGGCAGGAGGCCGCTTTGGCCTTTATTTCGGGCCATGTCGATAGCGGTGCCGCCCTACCCAAGGATCTGCTCGAAAAACTGCTGGCGGCAAAAAACTTCCAGAGCGCCATGGCCAAGGTCCGCCAGCTGGAATTCAGCCTGTTCGATATGCATCTGCACATGCACGCGGGTGACTTTTCCAGCTCGGCGATTCAGGCGGTACTCGACCGAGTCCGAGCTGGCATCACGGTGCTCCCGGCGATTCCGGACAATCGCTTCCAAAACGGCTTTGGCCACGTCTTCGGCGGCGGTTATGCCGCTGGCTACTACAGCTATAAGTGGGCCGAAGTGCTCAGCGCCGACGCCTTCAGCCGTTTTGAGGATGAGGGCGTGTTTAACGCCCAGGCTGGGGCTGACTTTCGCGAACTCATTCTCGGCCTCGGCGGCAGTGTGCCGGCGGCCGAGTTATTCGAACGTTTCCGCGGTCGCGCGCCGAGCATCGAGCCACTGTTACGCCACAATGGTATCGCCGTCTAAGCCTCTATCGGTCAGTGCTGCGCAGGCCCGGCGCGAAAATGCGCTGGCCTGTCGCCCGCCGGCCGTTTACAGTCGAGTATGTTTTGTCTATTGAGTCAGCCCAGCATGGCAACGATCCGCGAAGTCTCAGAAGTGGCTCAAGTCTCGAGTGCGACGGTCAGCCGGGTCGTCAACGGCAACAAATGGGTGTCCACCGCAACCCGCGATCGAGTTCTGGCTGCCATGGCCGAGCTGGGCTATCAACCCAACTCCTTTGCCAGGGCCTTGGCGACCAATAGGTCGGAAACGATCGGTATGGTGGTGGGTGATCTGGCGGGATCCTTCTTTGGTGGCATGATGCACTCGGCTGAGCAAGAGGTGCGCAAGGCTGGCAAACATCTGATTATCACCAGCGGCCACGACAGCATAGAGAGCGAACGCGATGCCATCGATTTTCTGCTGCAACGCCGGGTTGATGCCCTGATTCTGCACCTAGACGTTATGTCCGACGAAGACCTTATCGCCCTCAATGCTAGGGTTCAGGTGCCCATTGTGTTGGTAAATCGACGGGTGCCGGAATTGGCTGGGCGCAGTATCTCGCTCGATAACGAACTGGGCGGCTATCTGGCCACCCAGCACCTGCTCGAACTCGGTCATCGCGCCATTGCATGCATCACCGGGCCGCTCTATAAGGCCGATGCCCGGGCCCGACTGGCCGGCTATCGGCGTGCTCTGGAGCAGGCCAATTGCGACTATGACGAACACCTGGTGATTGAATCGAACTTCACGGAAAGTGGTGGCAAGGCCGCGGCTGCTCGTTTGCTCGGTCGACAGATTCCCTTTACCGCCCTATTCGCGCAAAACGACCATCTGGCCATCGGCGCCATGAACCAATTGAAAACACAACAGCTGCGTATTCCCGGGGACATCAGTCTGGTCGGCTATGACGACATGGTGATGGCGCCCTATGTCGAGCCGGCGCTGACCACGGTGGCCATTCCAGTCAACGAATTTGGCCGTCAGTCGGCCCTGCTGGCGTTAAACCTGACCGGCACCCCTGCCGTCCAGATCACCCATCGCTTTAAACCGACGCTGGTACTGCGCGACAGTACGGCTCGTGCCGTAAAAACCCTGTAATCGCTTACAGTACGGCGCAGGCTAGGGTGAGTAAGAACGCCTAAGTAGCCTGCGCCGGCTTTCTCAATATGACCCAACAAACGCCTAATCCCTGGCCCTAAACTGCTTTAATGACCCGCCTGGGTGGAAAATCTATTGACAGGGTTGAGGCATAAAACTAGGCTAGCATGTAAGCGGTTACAGTCCATAATAAGGCCTGCTTTGACAACGTTGCTGGCGTACCGAGCAGCTGAAAAAAACAATGGCCTTATCGGACTGTTCCCTGCACCCAATGCAACGGCTTTGCCCTACGCCCGATCTGCTAAATCGCTGGGCGGGCTCAACTAAACAACAGCAACAGAAAAGGACAGTAGAGTGAACTTTAATATTCCGGCGACCAGTAAATTACGCGATAAAACATTTACCTTTGGTGTGGCCACGGCCTCATTCCAAATAGAAGGCTCGAGCGCGGCCGATGGTCGCTGTGAAAGCATTTGGGATCGGTTCTGTGCGACCCCGGGTAAGGTCTTGCATGGCGACAATGGCGAACCGGCCTGCGATCACTATCGCCGCCTCGAACAAGATCTTGACCTGATCGAGTCGCTCGGCGTCGATGCCTATCGCTTTTCCATTGCCTGGCCACGGATCGAGCCCAGCCCCGGCGTGTGGAACGAAGCCGGTTTCGCCTTCTACGAGCGCTTAGTCGATGGCCTGATTGCCCGCGGTATCAAACCCTTTGCCACGCTTTACCATTGGGATCTGCCGCAATACTTGGAAGACCAGGGTGGCTGGATCAACCGCGAGACCGCCTATAAGTTCGCCGTCTACGCCGATAAGGTTAGCGCCCGTTTAGGCAATAGGGTGGCGTCCTATGCGACCTTTAATGAACCCTGGTGTTCCGCCTTCTTAGGCTATCGCTTTGGTATTCATGCGCCGGGCCTGAAGAGCGATCGATTGGGCTTCCAGGCGGCTCATCATCTGTTACTGGCCCACGGTTTGGCGCTACCGGCGATGCGCGCCAATGCCCCCAAAGCTCAGCACGGAATAGTGCTCAACATGACCCCCTCCTACGCCAACAGCGACAGCCCTGAGGATCAGTGGGCCGCTGAGTTTGCCGATGCCGAAAACACCCACACCTACCTACAGCCGTTGTTGCAAGGCCGCTACCCGACGTTAGTTTTCGCTCAGCATCCGGACTGGGCACCGACCCAATTGGCCGAGGATCTGGCCATTATGGCCGCGCCGATCGACTTTCTCGGCATCAACTATTACACCCGTGGGGTCATCGAAAAAAGCGATAGCGGCGATTACCAGACGGTGCCGCAAGCGGACGCTAAAACGGACATCGGTTGGTCCATCTACCCGGCCGGCCTAACCGACCTGTTGGTCGATTTGAACGGGCGCTATAGCAACCTGCCACCGGTCTTTATCACCGAGAATGGCGCCGCCGACAACACCGAGCTGGTTGCTGGTGCGGTGCACGATACGATGCGCACCGACTACTATAACCAGCATCTCAATGCGGTGCACCAGGCGATCGAGGCGGGCGTTGATATACAGGGCTATTTTGCCTGGAGCCTAATGGACAACTTTGAATGGGCATACGGCTATAGCCAGCGCTTCGGTATCGTGCATGTCGATTACCAAACCCAGGTGCGCACCATCAAAACATCTGGCAAAAGCTGGCAACAATTTCTCGCCGACCGCTAACGCCTAGTCGCCCTGGGTCTGGCTGGGCAGGCTCAGATGAATCTGCAAACCACCCAGGTCTGACCGACGCATCGACAGTTGCCCACCGTAGCTGTCCACGACTGCCCAACAGATATGCAATCCGAGGCCGTGATGTTCGCCCCCGGACTCATCGCGGCTGACCCCGCGTTGACTTAACTGCTCATAGTCTGCGGCCGACAGGCCCGGGCCGTCGTCCTCCACGCTGCATTCCCAACCCTGTCCGTCGGCCCGCGGCGCAATCGACACGGCGACCAGCGTGGCCGCGAAACGCCAGGCGTTGTCGAGCAGATTGCCCAGTAACTCGAGCATATCATCGCGTTCGAAGGGCATCAGGCCGGGCGGTAAATTCAACTGCAATTCGATACCATTGGGGTTTTGCCGCGCCAGCAATTGGCCAATAACCGGCAGATCGGCGCGCGGATTAAAGCGTTGGCCCGGGCTTGGGTTACCGGCAATGGCGGCGCGCCGTAATTCACGCGTCACCAGGCCCTGCAACTGCTCATATACCGCGAGCAGGTCCGTGCTCGCGTCGGGATGCTGTTGCGCCAGCCAACGCAGTTGCTGCAAGGGTCGTTTCAGTTCGTGCGCCAGATTGCCGACCGCCGTGCGGCTACGTTTGAGCTGTTTGACCGATTGCTGCAGGGCATGTTCGATTTCCGTTACCAATCCCGCGATTTCCAATGGGATGGCCGACGGGAAAACCAACTCAGCACCGCCCTGCATGGCCTTAAGCGATTGTTGAACATCGTTAAAGACGCTCATCTCACGGGTAATAATGAATTTTTGCAGCAGTAACAGGAGCGCTATGGCCACCGCAAGCAGGGCCAATAGACTCAGTTCGAACCGACGCTGCGCGGCGCCTAGGGGGGTGATGTCTTCGGTGATCCAAATCCGCAGCGCTTGCTGCTCCTTTTCGACCCGAAGCTCCAGCGAGAGCCATTCTTGATCTTTCGGGCCATCCCAATGCGCCAGAGTTGGCGCTGGCCTAGCCCGCCTGTCAGTCTGGTTGCGAAAGGGTGCTATATCGATATCCCAGAGCGAGCGTGAGCGAATCACCTGGTTCGGCGTGGTGATGGCAAAATAGTGCCCGGAGTAGGCGCGCTGGTATAGCTCGGATACCCGCGTCGGATCCAGCTGCAGCTGTTGGTTAGAGTCAAGCACTAAGGCCGCCAGCAAGCCTTCGGCATCATGCAACAGGCGGGCGGCGACAAACTCCTTGGTCAGCTGTTGCAGACCCAGATGCACCAGACTCAAGACCATCAACAACACCACGAGCAGACCCCAGAATAGATGCCGGCGCAGGCTGCGTTCTAGCGATAGGGCCGGTTTAGTCGTCACAAGGCTGGCCCGCCATCAACTGGTGCTGGCTGCGCGGCAGTAAAGCTATAGCCCTGGCCTCTTTTGGTCGCAATGGCCGTCTTGCCGAGCAATTGACGCAGCCGGTTGACATAGACTTCGATCACATTGCTGTCGCGCAACATATCCTCTTCATAGACATGCTCGCTGAGCAGCGTCTTGGACAGGATCACACCCGGGTTCATCATAAAATAACGCAGCAGGCGAAACTCGATACCGGTCAGGGCATGACATTGCCCAGCGCCATCGGTCACGGTCTGCTGATCATTACTCAGGCGCAATGGGCCGACCTGGAGGTCACTGTGGGTGATGCCATGGCGGCGGCGGATCAGCGCAGCAATACGGGCCAATAGCTCCTCTATATGAAATGGCTTACCCATATAGTCGTCCGCACCCGCCTTGAGGCCATCGACCCGTTCATGCCAGGCGTCGCGCCCGGTGAGGATCAAGACCGGCGTACTCACGCCCGCGGCGCGCCAATTGTTCAGCAGGGTCAGTCCACTTTTGCCGGGCAGCCCTAGGTCGAGCACGATCAAATCCAAGTGCCGATCGGTCCCGGCGAACTCGCCATCGATACCATCGCGGGCAATCTCTACCGCATAACCCTGTTGTTGCAGTTCGGGTTTGAGCAGGTCAATAATCTGTGGGTCGTCTTCGACCAGTAATAACCGCATCGATCAGTCCTCGATTTCAAAGCCTAAGCTGAGCCCGGTTCGGGCATCAAAGAGATATTCACGCACCACGCCGGCGTCGTCGAGCAGTTCCAGTTCATAGACCCAACGGCCGTCTTCGCGTTCCAGTTCGATGTCGAGCCACTCCTGCTCGGCCAGCTCTGGGTGCAAAGTGACCAGCTCGATTACCGCCAGCACGTCACCGCGCGCGACCAGCTCCAGAACTTGGTCCGAGCCCAAACGGGAGTCGGCCTGCGCCAGACTCATGGCCAACAAAAAGATCATGCCTATCGGCCAAGCTCGGCATTGGGCGCCTATTGTCATCGGAAACACCTCGCGCGATTGAACAAATCAGTAAGCATAGATCGCCACCCTAGGTTCAAGGGACACGACGTTGTTTTTTACCATTAAGCATCGCCCGAATGAGATTTTCACCGTGCAGATAGCTGCTGAGCAGCACGGCGGCGACATGCACACCAATGGCGAGGATCAGAAGGCTGGCCATAATCTCATGCAAATCCTTAATCGGTAAAAACTCCCATGCCATTAGGGTGCTTTCGACGAGCGGGCCGTTGCCGTCAAAGCCGGCCAAGAGCATGCCGGTAAAGGCCATAAAGGCCAAGCCCAAGAGCAGACAGATGATCATCAGACCACCGGCCGGATTGTGGCCGAGATAGTGTTTCGGGTTGCCGGCCTTAAGTGCTAGCAAATAGCCTTTGATGGCTGCTGGGCGCGTCACAAAATCACTGAAGCGGGCGTGGCGACTGCCAACAAAACCCCAAACAGTGCGCACTCCGATCAATACGACGATGGCATAACCGCTCCATTCGTGCAGCCAGTCTAACTCGCCACCGGTCAGGTAAGATAGGCCAAAAAACACCACCAGCGACCAGTGAAACACACGGACCAATAGATCCCAGACGAGAACCTCTGTTTCGGGTAGAACTGTCATAGCGCAACGCCTCTATGCTGAACTAAATTAGCATACTGGGTTAAAGCTAAATTGAAGCTTAAAATAGGCGGTTAGATCCAACATAACCCGGTCTATTTTTGTTAACGCTTGAGGTTGCTATGCCCCATTTAGAACAACACAAATCGCATCGTATTGGCTGGCTACGGGCTGCCGTGCTCGGCGCCCTTTCGGCCCGGGCAGGTGGCGCAGCCATGGCCAAGGGTGCTCTGCGCGTGGGTTTTTGGGGCGCACTGGCCATGCTGGTCACCGCGCAGATTGGTCAGTTTTTCGGGGTGGCCGCCTGATCGGCCGCACTTTTCGGGTCCACGACACCCGTTCGGACCGGAGCACAAGACTCCACCTCTCGAGTGAAGGGTCACTTTCCGCTACACTTGGGTTATCGACTGAGAAAATATTGCTCTGTGCCTTCGGTTGGAATAATTGAGATCTAATGCGATGCCCTTGCTTGTGCTCTTGGCTTGTTACTTATTTGCGGCCCATGCCGTTGCCGCGGCTCCGGCCAGCGGTGAGCGCTGGCAGCAAATTCAACAACCTCAATTCAACTTGATTTTTCAGGCAAAGATCGTCGCCGAGGCAGAGCGGGTCGCCGATGCACTCAATCAATATCTAGCCAATCATCTCAGCGAAATGCCCCTCGATCGACCGATACGGCCTTTCTCCTTAGTACTCCACGCCAACGCCCACAGCTCGAATGGGTATGTTGGCCTGAGACCCTATCGGTCCAATTGGTATAACAAGCCGGCGGCCTTCTCCGGCCTGGAGTGGTACGACACCCTAGCGGTGCACGAAGGCCGCCATCTGATCCAATTTAATCAACTCAATGACCTACCCCTGGCTCGGGCCGCACGCGTTATCACCGGGGATACCGGCTTGGCGGCCTTTGCCGTGGTTGCCTTGCCCAATTGGTTTCTGGAAGGGGATGCGGTGGTCGCCGAAACGACTCAAACCCAGGCCGGTCGCGGTCGCAGGGCGGCCTTCGATCTGTGGTTTCGGACCGATGCGTTGAGTCACGCCCCCTATTCCTATGAACGGGCTATGTTAGGCACCGGTTTCGATCGGGTGCCCTACCTCAGCCCCTATCTGCTCGGCTACTATTTCACCGCCTATCTGCGCACCGAATACGGTTCCGATCTATTCGACCGCGCCATTGGCCACCTGGGTCGCTGGCCCGGCTTTACCTTTAATGGCGCGATCGAACTAGAGACCGGTGAAGGGCTCGCCTACCATTATCAGGCGATGATGACCCAGTTACGGCGCCAATGGCAGCAGCAGCTGGATGCGCTGAGCCTGACACCGGTCACCGTTCTGTCGACCTCCCCAGGAGACCATTGGCAAAGCCTCTATCCGCTGGCGCTGGCAGACGATGGCGTGCTGGCGGCGCAGGTTGATGCCGCCGAGGGTAACTTCTTGGTTAAGATTCAGGCCCAACAGGTCACTCGACTCACCGCCATCCCGAACGATGTCGCACGCAGCTTCAGCTCCGAGTCCAAAACCCGAGTTATTAGCAGCACGCCACAACGCAGCTGCTGGATTGCCGAGATACCCGATCGCCGCAAGCCGCTGATGGCGACCGGCGAACTGGTCTGCTGGCAGCACGATACCGGTCTAGTACAGCTCACACAGGGTGAAAAACTGACCGCCGTGGCCCAATCGGCCGAGGGCTTTGTGGCCCATCGCTTCACCAGCGCACGCACCAGCGAGCTGGTGTTGCTCGGGCCGACCGGCCAGCAACTGAATAGCATCAGGCTGGCGGCACACAGCTTGGCGCACGATATCAAACCCACCGCAGACGGCTGGATCTTCGTGCTAACCGGCAGCGACCGGAATGGCATCTACCAGGTCGCGGCCGACCTAAGCGGTTTGGTGCGCCTGAAGGGGCTCGATCAAGAGACTGTGCGCTCACCCCTGTTAACCAAAAACTGGCTGGTCTACCAATCGGATCGGACCGGCATCGACCAACTGATGGCGCGATCGCGCAGCACTGGCAAGGAGTATCAGATTAGCAGTCGACCCTTTGGCAGCTATTACCCGCTCTGGGACCCGCGCCAGCAACGCCTGGTGTTTGCCGATTACAGGGCCCAGGGTCAGCAGGTGGTCAGCGTACCCTTCTTCGATAGCGCAGCGCCCCAGACGGATTGGCAGGCGGCCGAAACCCTGCCCAGGGCGGCCCTCTATGCCCAAGCCCTGATCCGGCCCCCAGTCTTGGTGCCCGAGCGCACGCAGGCCCTGGAGCGGAGCGATTATCCGGTCATGGCGCAACTGTGGAATCCGCACAGCTGGTGGATCAATCTGGAGAACGACCTGCTCATGGGCACGATCCATTCCGATGACGCACTCGGCAAGCTGAGTCTGACTGCCAGCGCCGGCTATTACCTGGCGGCGGACGATTGGCTGGCGCGGCTCGACGCCCAGTATCGCACCGCTCCGGGGCCGACGCTCGGCGTGCTGCTCGACCGGCAGCTGTTGGCGAATCTGCTGCCCAGCCAGAGCGCTGCGGTCGGCGTCAGTCAGGTCTTTACGGACCGCCGAGGCGCTTATCGCGCGCAGTGGACCCCGTCGCTGGCGCTGCAATTATCTCAGGTACAGGGTTCGACATCGACATCGACTCTGTTAGGCCAAGTCCGCTTTAGCCTAGCGCATGACCGCCCACCGCAAGCTCTAACGACAGCCTTAGCGCTGGACCAACGAACGGCGGCACGGTCGAATCTAGCGGGCACGCAATTCGATGGGGTCAGTCAAACCGGCCTCACCGTTCCAGGCCTGTCCCGTCGTCACGCCGTCGATTTGGGCGTCGATGCACAAGCCTTACAGAGCAACGCCCCACTGTTACTCGACAGTCGCTTGTTCGGTCCGGCCGATGCGCTCGGCTTAACGTTGCGCAGTGGTATCAATTATCGCCTCAACCTGGGCGCCGTCGGCCAAACCCTGACGTCTTTGGCCTATTGGCGCAATACCCAAGTGGCGCTGAATGGGCGGGCGCAGTATGCCGACGACCAGTGGAAAAGCGCCCTGGGCATCACATTGCAACCGAGTCTGAATCTGCTGCGCAACAGCAATCTCCTGCTCAGCCCCAGCTTGGCACTCTATCGCCTGCAGGATGACAGCCTGCAGCTGAATATCAGCATCAATCTCGGCGGGTTTTAGAGCCGAACACCCAGATCTACCAGTGCAGCCCAAGATCAAAATCGGACCCTTGAATCGGCTAGGTTGCGTTTGGGCATATCGGCGTAACTGAAATCTCAGCCTATAAAGCTGCCGGCTGGGTCGGAACTGCCGATGCGCTTGGCTTCTGATCCGCTGTCGAGGTAAGGGCTTGGGCAATAAAAAGCAAAAATTCTATTATTTATTTGCATACTGGTTAATTTTCCAATACAACTAACTCAAAGCCAAATGCGAATAACGATAGGGATCCGATGTATGGTACCAAAGCCCCCAAAAGTCCTTGCTGGACGCCAAAACTGGCTTAAGGCGTCAGACTTTAAGCTTGACGATTTGCAAGCGGTGCTGGCGCACAAGCTGAAGCTGTCCGATCTAACATTTGCCGACGACATCCAGCAGCAGGTGCCGCTCTATGATGGACCCGCACTGTTGGCACAGATGCACGCCGACACCAGCGGTGAACAAAGCGCTCAAATACAATCTGAGTGGCAATGGGTGTGGGAGTCCGGGCCGGGTATTCTGGTGATTAAGCAGGCCTTTGCGGATGCCCAGGTAATCGATCGGGCCAAGTCCTTGTTTGATGATATCTATCAGCATGAAAAACTGGCAGAGCGCTCCGCCACGGACCATTTCGCCAAGCCCGGTGCCAATGAACGCATTTGGAATGCCGCTGAAAAGCTCTGCGTTCAGGACCCAGAGCTCTTTGCACGCTATTACGGCAATGAGCTGCTGCGCCTGGCGGCCACCGCCTGGTTAGGGCCCGGTTACCAAATTACCTCACAAACCAACAGCGTCAACCCAGGGGGTCAGGCCCAGGTCGCGCATCGGGACTACCATCTGGGTTTTATGACGCCTGATCAGGCCGAGGCGTATCCGGCGCATATCCATCGACTGTCGCCCGCGCTGACGCTGCAATGTGCCATCGCGCATGTCGATATGCCCCTGGAAAGCGGACCGACCCTCTACTTGCCGCATTCGCAAAAATATCCGCTCGGCTATCTGCTTGCCGACTGCGCGCCATTGCACGACTACTTTGCGACCCATAGAGTTCAGTTAGCGTTGGCAAAGGGCGACCTGGTACTGTTCAATCCGGCGCTGTTTCATGCCGCGGGTACCAATACTAGCAAGGATATCAAGCGCGCCGCCAACCTGTTGCAGATCTCGTCACCCTTTGGCCGGGCCATGGAAAGTGTCGATCGTGCCAAGATGAGTCGGCTGCTGTTCCCACAGCTCAAAGCCTTGGCCGCCTCCGGTGAACTCAGTGCCGCGCAGATCGATGCCGTGGTCGCCGCCTCGGCGGAAGGTTATGCCTTCCCGACCAATCTGGACCTGGACCCGCCGCGCGGCGGTTTGGCCCCACCGAGTCAGCAAGCACTGCTGCGCCAAGCGTTGGCTGAGCAGTGGAGTGAGGCGGCCCTTGAGCTGGCCTTAGAACGCCATGGCGAGAAACGCACGACCTAAAGCAACTGCAACGATGCCGGTACTGGCGGGCGTTGCGTTTTTTGGCTTCGGCGGTCATAAAAAAGCCGCCAGAAAGGCGGCCTAGGGTACTCAGGGCGGGCTAAGATGAGTCTGCCTTAGAGCGAGCGCAACATCCGTCGGGCGACCTCGACCATGCGGTCTTCCAGATCGCTGAATATTTCATTGCGATCGAAGCGCTCCGGATGCTCGGCCAAAATAAGGCGCAGCTCGCGACCGAATTCGCGGCGCAGCTCGGTACCAATATTGTATTTGCAAATACCCGAAGAACGACCCAACTCAGCGCGTTGCTTGGGGTCGACACCGGAGCCACCGTGAATCACCAGGGGCACATCGGTCAGCGCCTCAATCTGACGCAGCAGCTGTTCATCGAGCCGGGTGACACTGTCCGTTTGCAGGTGCACATTGCCGATCGATACGGCCATCGCGTCCACACCGGTACGCTGGGCAAACAGCTGCGCCTCCTCTGCGTCGGTGCCCAAGGACGCCGCGCCGGCGGCATAACCGACTTGACCGATCTCGCCCTCAACCCCGACTTTGAGGCCCTGGGCCAACTCAACCACGGCGCGTGTTTGGGCAATATTGTCGAGTAGCGGCAGATGCGAGCCATCAAACATCAGACCGGTGAATCCGGCCGCCAGTGCGGCGCGACACTCATCGATGGAGCGTGAGTGATCCAGATGCACGACCACCGGCACGCTCACGCTATCGGCCACATGGCACATCATGGCACCCAAGATCGGCAGCGGTGTGTGCTTGCGACAACCCGGTCCGGCCTGCAAAATAAGCGGTCGCCGTTCGGCTTCCGCCGCCCGAGCATAGCCGCGCATATCTTCCCAGCCGAGGCACACCACGCCGGCCACGGCATAGTGGTTACGCGCGGCATCTTGCAGTACGTCGCGCAGATTGGCGATCATTTGAACGCAGACCACATCGACTTCATACCCGGAATGGTCTCTAACTGACCGGCATGTTCGGCCTGAAAATGCGGCGTTAAGCCGCGCTTGGTTAAGCCACCGAGAATGGTGAAGTAATACATCTGATAGCCGGGCAGAACGCAGCAGGGGTGATAGCCCTTATCGATAATAAAGGTCGAGCCGTCGACCACGTGAAAGGCCGCGCCGGGCTCACCGTCGGTCGCTTGCAACATTTGCAGCGCAGAGCCGTTGTTCGGTTTAAAACGAAAATTATAGGTTTCATCGTGGTGCGTCTCGGCATCGCCGCGATCGTCGGAATGCTTGTGACTCGGGAAGCCGGACCAACCGCCCTCGCCCACGGTAAAGAGTTCTGACACCAACAAGAGGCCAACCCGACCCTGCTGCTTCATGCCGAGAATGTGTTTTATTTTACGATGGGTCTTGGTGTCATCCGAACCGTATTGAATCACATCAACATCATCGGCAAAGACCGCAAAGGGCTCCAAAACTTGATCAAACTTGGCACCGGCGATAAAGATTTCGGCCTGCTCGGAGTCACAGACAATTTCAGCGGCCATGGCGGTAGGCACGTAAATGCCTTCCGGCTCGGCGTCCCAGACATCTTCACTGCGCAGACCGATCTGACCGATCGCATTGCCCTCGACCGACACGCTGATGCGCCCAGTGGCCGGCACGATACAGGTTTCATAGCCGGCCACACTGTATTGAAAGACTTCACCGCGCTTGAGTTTCACTATATTAAAATAGTTCAGTGGCACGCGATCGTGGTCGACGTCAACGATCGGTTTGTTCTGATTATCAAAGGGTTTAATGTGCATCACAGATCTCCAATAGGATGTTGGTCGGCCGAGTGGGCCGCCTGAAATTCGTTGAGTTCGGCCAGGGTTGGCATCGCCGGGGCACAACCCACGCGGGCCACCACAATGGCGGCACAGGCACTGGCCTGGAGCAGCGCCGTCGCGAAGGGTTCGGCGCGTGACAGACTCGCCAACAACCCGCCTAAGAATGCGTCACCGGCGCCAATGGGTTTGAGCGCAGTAACCGAGTAGATGCCGGTCTCAATGGCCGGACCCTGCGGCGCAAAGGCCAGCGAACCCTGGGCTCCACGCTTATAGATGACCCACTTGTTGCGCAACGCCAGCGAGCGCGCATAGGCCTCGCCCTGGGCATAGCTGCCGGACATATGACCAAACTCATCGTCGTTGCCGACTAGCAGGTCAACGCACTCGACCGCCTGTTGATAAACCTCCAGCGCGGCACTGGCGCTCTGCCAAGAGTAAGGCCGATAATCCAGATCAAGCACAGTGAGCACACCGGCGGCCTTGGCACGCTTCAAGGCCAAGAGCGTGGCGGCCCGAGACGGCTCGAGCGTTAGACACGTACCGGTGACCACGACCGCACGGAAACGACTGAAATCGATCGCCTCGATGTGCGCAACGCTCATCTGAAAGTCAGCCGCCTGATTGCGATAAATAACGGTTTGCTGGTTTTCGATGCGCGATTCGGCCAAGGCCAGGCTGGTGCGGACGTCGCCGTCGAGTGTATGAAGGAGATCTGTCGCGATGCCATAATTCGCCAATTGCTGCACCACAAAGCGCCCGACCGCGTCATTGGAGACCGACGTGGCGAGCCAGGTCGGCTGTTCAAATCGGCTCAGCGCGGCGGCAATGTTGCCACTGGAACCACCCAGCTCGGCGCTAAAGTTGGTCGCCTCTTCAATACGAGTGCCGGGCGGATGTGGATAAAGATCCATTCCGGCCCGGCCCATAACCAAAAACGGTAGGTCTGACGACGCCAGAATGGATAACACTTAGACCCCCTTGCGCTGACGGGCGCGACCGGATTCAACTTCTTTATGCCCGGCGGTAACGCTGGCCGAATTGGAAATGGCTGGCGTGCCCACTTCCCACCAGGCGTGACCCTCGGTGGTCCAACCGTCATAGGGATCGACGTTCATCACGATGACATAGGTATTGGTCGAGGCTTTAGCGCGCAGAAAAGCCGCTTGCAACTGATCGACTGTGTCGACCCGCTCAGAGGTGGCACCCATACTCTGCGCATGGGCGGCAAAATCGACCCGATGCTGATTACTGGCGGTGGGCGTATCGGCAATGAGATTGTTATAGCTTTCATTACCCTTGCCCTTCTGCAGCTTATTGATCACCGCGAAGCCGCCATTATCCAGCACCATGATGATCAGTTTCTTCTCGGTCAGCACGGCGCTGTAAATATCCGAGTTCATCAACAGATAGGAGCCATCACCGGTCCACACAATGGTGTCACTGTCGGGCTGGGTTTCACTCTGGGCAATACGGGCGCCCCAACCACCGGCGATCTCATAACCCATGCAACTGAAACCGAATTCGATATCCACCGAGCTGGTTGCCAAGGTGCGCCAATTGGCCGCCAGTTCCGCCGGCAAGCCACCGGCGGCAGCCACGATACGGTCCTCAGGACTGCACATGCCATTGATCACGCCAATCACCTGGGCGTAACGGTTAGGACCCTGTTGACTGTCGGTGTTGCGCGCGCGGATCAACGCCCAGCTGGCATTTTCGTGCGCTGCCGTGGCCAGCCAAGCAGGGCTGCTGTGAAACGCACCCATTAGGGCGGACAGGGCCGGTAAACTCTCTTTCGCGCCGGCCACGACTGCCGTACCCCGATGTTTGAGCGCATCGAATCGTGCCGGGTTGATCTTGATTAACGCCGACTCTAGGGCAAACACGCTCCACGAACCGGTGGTAAAATCCTGCAGGCGCGTGCCAACGCAGAGCACCACGTCGGCCAGATTGGCTAAATTATTGGCCGACTCCGAGCCGGTGACACCAATTGGGCCGCAGTTCAGCGGATGGTCCCAGAGCAAGTTGGCGCGCCCGGCGATGGTCTCGACCACCGGAATCTGATGCCGTTCGGCGAAGGCACGCAATTCCTCGATGGCATCACCATATTGCACGCCACCACCGGCGATAATAAGCGGCGTCTTGGCCTTAGCTAAGGCTTGTGCGGCCTGCTCCAGTTCGACCGGGTCGGGCATGATGGCGCGCACACGGTGCACCACCGGTTCAAAAAATGACACCGGATAATCGTAGGTCCAACCCTGCACGTCCTGCGGCAAGCCGATAAAGGCAGGGCCGCAATCGGCCGGATCCAACATGACCCCAAGCGCTTGCGGCAAAGACTGCAAAATTTGCGCGGGGTGGGTAATGCGGTCCCAATATCGGGTCACAGCCTTAAAGCTATCGGTGACCCCCAAGCTGGGGTTGTTGAAATGCTCGACCTGCTGCAGCACCGGATCGGGCAACCGGGTCAAGAAGTTATCACCACACAACATTAGCATGGGTAACCGATTGGCCATTGCCAAGGCGGATGAGGTTACTAAATTCGCGGTACCGGGACCGGCGGATGCGGTACAAAACATAAAGCGCTTGCGCCGATAAAACTTGGCATAGGCCGCCGCAGCAAAACCCATAGATTGCTCATGTTGACCGCGATAAAGCGGCAGCTTGTCATGCGCTTCATACATCGCCTCACCCAGGCAGGTAACATTGCCATGGCCAAAGATACCGAACCCGCCGCCACAGATACGCTGGCGTTCGCCATCAAGCTCGATCCATTGGTTCTCGAGGTACTTTATGATCGCTTGTGCTGTGGTTAAGCGTACCGTTTCAGACATTTTAAACTCCCACTATTGATTTTCTAAGGTCAACAAGATATAACATTTGCAACCGGTTGCAAACAGAGTATATATGAAAATAATAAATGTGGGGGTTATTGGTGGCGGATATATGGGTAAAGCCCATTCTGTCGCGGCGCGCAGCGTCAGTGCGGTCTTCGAACTCGACGCTGAGATCGTATTGGCGGGCATCGCGGCATCCTCGCCCGCCAGCGCACAACGCTATGCCAAAAAGTTTGACGCGAGAATAGCTTTCGATAGCCCAGAGGAGCTGATCAACTCCGATCTGATCGATGCGGTGATTATCGCCTCGCCGCAGGACACCCACCTAGACTATGTACGCGCTTGCGCTGCAGTCGGCAAGCCGGTGCTGTGCGAGAAACCCATGGGCCGCAATACCGCCGAGGCGGCCGAGATTGCCCTAGCGGCCAAGGATATAGTAAATCTGGTCGGCTACAATTACATCAACACGCCCGCCACGGCCCATGCGCGCCAGCTGATTGCCGATGGCGCGATCGGCGACATCACCTGGTTTCGCGGCGAGCACAATGAAGACTTTATGGCCCCAATTGGCTCCGGCGATGGCAATTGGCGCCTGCTCGGCGATGCCAATGGCACACTCGGCGATCTCGCACCCCATATGCTGCAGTGCGCCCTAACCCTATGTGGACCGATCAACGCACTGGTCGCCGATATCACCAGCCGACCCGAAGTGCGTGACCAAGATCCGAGCACGCCATGCAATGACGACCAGGTGCAGCTGATGACCCGATTCGCCAACGGTGCCAATGGCCTGTTGTCGTTTTCGCGCGTCGCACATGGCTGCAAAATGCGCTACGCCTATGAGATCCATGGCACCCGCGGTAGCTTACGCTTCGATCAGGAAGATCAAAACGCGCTCTGGCTCTATCAACCCGAAGATGGACCGAACGCCGGTTTCAAACGCATTCTGGCCGGCCCGGATCACGGCGACTACCGCTATTTTTGTCAGGGGCCCGCGCACGGCACCGGCTTTCAAGACCAGATTATTATCGAACAAGCCAACTTCTTTAAGGCGATTCTGTCCAATACCGTTGCGTGGCCATCCTTCGATGACGGCGTGGCCGTAATGCGCGTCATGGATGGTATTAGAGCATCCCACAAGACCTCTGGCTGGATCAGCCTTGCAAACAAATAACCTAGGATACTAACTATAATGGCAATACGTATTGGTAACGCGCCCTGCTCTTGGGGTGTTGAATTTGCGGACGATCCCCGTAATCCACCCTGGCAACAGGTGTTACAAGATTGTGCGGCGGCCGGTTATCGCGGCATCGAGTTAGGCCCCGTGGGCTACCTACCCGAAGATCGGGCGCAACTCGACGACGCCTTACAAAAAGAAGACCTGACCTTAACGGCCGGCGTGGTGTTCCAACCCTTCCATGACGCCAATGGCTTCGCAGAAGTCTTCGACACAGCGGAACGAACCGCCAAGGCATTGGCCTCTCAGGGTGCTCAGCACCTGGTGCTAATCGATTCAATATCAGCGCGGCGCGCACCGACGGCTGGACGCCCATCTGAGGCCGAGCAACTGAGCAGCAGTGAATGGCAGGGCTTTGTCGAGCGCATCAAAACCGTTTCAAAGATGGCGCGTGACGACTATGGCCTAACGGTCAGCATCCACAGTCATGCGGCAGGCTTTATGGACTTCCATGATGAGCTTGAGCGCTTGATGCAGGAGGTCGACGCCGATCTGCTTAAGTTGTGCATCGATACTGGGCATCAAACCTACGCCGGATTCGACCCGATTAACTTTATGGAGCGCTATTACGATCGTTTGGCTTATGTCCACTGCAAGGACATCGATCCTAAGATCAAAGCCGATGTCATCCTGCAACGTACCGACTTTTATAAAGCCTGTGGCGACGGTATCTTCTGCAACCTCGGCCAGGGTGAAGTGAAGTTCGATGCATTGCACAAATTACTTACCCAACGTGGTTATCAAGGTTGGATGACCGTCGAGCAGGATTGCGATCCGTTGCTCGAGGTGTCACCCCTGAGCGATGCCATCACCAACCGCGAATTTTTAGCCAGTATGGGCTTTTAGGAGATACAGATGACAACAATAAACTGGGGCTTAATCGGCGGTGGCCGAGGCAGTCAGATTGGACCGGCGCATCGGCTTGCGGCGCGGCTCGATGGCCTCTATAACTTTACCGCCGGCGCACTAGACCATCGCGCCGAGGAGGGTCGAGCCTATGGCCAAGAGCTCGGGTTGGACCCAAGCCGAAGCTATGGTGACTGGCGCGAAATGCTTGCCGGCGAGTCTGCACGGGCCGACCGGGTGGATCTGGTCACGGTTGCCACGCCGAACAATACCCACTTTGAGATCACCAAGGCCTTTTTGGAGGCCGGCTTTAACGTTTTATGCGAAAAGCCGCTCACCATGACGCCGAAAGAAGCCCAAAGCCTAATCGGGGTGGCCCGCGAGAGTGGCAAAATATGCGCCGTCAATTATGGCTACACCGGTTACGCCCTAGTGCGTCATATGCGTGCCATGGTCGCGCGCGGAGATATCGGCAAGGTGCGCATGGTCTTTACCGAGTTCGCCCACGGTCATCATGCCGATGCCGCCGATGCCGATAATCCGCGCGTGCGCTGGCGCTATGATCCGGAGATGGTCGGTGTCTCGGCGCAATTCGCCGACTGCGGCATTCATGCCTTGCACCTGGCCACCTTTGTCACCAATCAGCGCGTTGAACGCCTCTCGGCGGACTGCGTCAGCCTGATCCCGAGCCGAACCTTAGAAGATGATGCGATGGTTAATTTTCGCATGTCTGAAGGCACCGTCGGTCGTCTCTGGACCTCTTCTTGCGCGCTCGGTCGGCAACATGGCTTGGGCATTCAGGTGTTTGGTGAAACCGGCGGGTTGCGCTGGACCCAAGAGCAACCGAACCAGCTCTTTTACACCCCGCTGGGCGGCCGAACGCAGATCATCGAACGCGGTGAGGGCGGTTTATCACCTGAGGCCGATCGCTCCAGTCGAGTGACCATCGGTCATTCCGAAGGCATGCCCCTGGCCTTTGGCAATATCTACTCTGAACTGGCCACCGCAATTCATGCGCTTAAGGCTGGTCAAACTCCGGACTTGGGCTTGGTGCCCTTGGTCGAAGCCGGGGCAGACTCCATCAGTGCGATTGCCGCAGTGGCCCGCTCTGGCAACAATAATGGTCAGTGGGTCGAGCTCTAGCGAGGCCGATCAGGCAGCCCTGCTCGCCGGATGGCGAGCGGGGTTGTTTAGCAGCTTAGGGATCATTAAGTTTAGAGCTTGGCCGCAGTTTAGCTGAGGGCCTTGGGCAAGGTATCGCGCTCGATGATTTGGCACGGCAACAGCTTAGCGCTGGGCTGGTAAGCCTCTTTAGATTGCAGCTGGGCTTGCAAACAGTCTACCGTTACCTCAACAATCTGGGCCAGCGGCTGGGCCACCGTGGTCAGGCGAATATTGTCCCACGCCGCCATCTCAACATTGTTAAAACCAATAATGCCAACCGCTTCGGGTACCTGGATACCGCCACGGCGCAACGCGCTCATAGCACCGATAGAGACCACATCATCACCGCAAAAATAGCCCTGCGCTAGTTCACCGGCCATTAACACCTGCATCGCCTCAAAGCCGCCTTCAAAACTGTAGGTTTGAGAATAACCAATTTGAAACTGGACCCCTGCATGTGCTTCGACAACATCCATAAAGCCCGCCAAACGATCGCGTGTCGAGGTCGAGCTCTCAGGCCCGCCTAGGAAGCCAACACTCTGGTAACCACAAGCCAGTAGACGGCGCGCTGCGATTCGTCCGGCTTCCCGGTTATCGATGCCAACCACATCAAAGTCACCATCATTGTCGCGCCCGAACGCATGCACCACCGGCAAGCCCGCTTCGGCAAAGGCGCTGGCAAAGCTGATCGGCAGGGTTGAGGTCGCCACCACCACAGCGTCAACCTGATATTGCATCAATAGATCCAAACTGCGCAGCGGCTCGACTTCATCGGTGAGATTAATTAACAGGGTGCGCAGTCCACGCGCTTGCAGCAGGCGGGTAAAGATGTCGAACCACTCAAGATAGACGGGATTGTGAAAGTTGTTGGCCACCAGACCGACCAGACCGGTCAGGCCGGTGGTCAGGCTGCGCGCTAGTATATTGGGCCGATAACCCAGTTCCGTGGCCGCCTCGCGCACACGCAGCAAGGTGCTCGGCGCGACGGACGCCCCGACGGTAAAGCTGCGCGAAACAGCACTGCGGCTAACGCCGGCAAGCTTAGCAACCTCTGCTAGCGTGACACGATTCTTCGTTGTACGAGACACTCGGTATCCAGTTAGGGTAATGTTCGATTAGCATCTCAACGGGTGTCGAAAGCCTTTTACCATACTACCACGATAGGCTGCGTGAAGAGTCCGAGAAGCCGTCGATTAAACGTTCGACGTGGCAGACGGATGGGAATTGCTCCAATGAGCTATAAATTAGCGACCAGGACTCGCCCAGCGGGGAAAAGAACAGCTAAACGGCCCATCGCCTTAAACAGGGATGAGCCGGTTGTCGCTAGACCAGAATCTCAGAAAGGTGCACCGCACGCCCTTCTTCGACCGACTTCAAAGCAGCATCTGCCAAGGCCATTGCCATCAGACCATCATGCCCGGTCGTGGGCGGTGCAATACCGTCCTCAACCGCCGCAACGAAGGCCCGAATCTCGGCTTCGTACGCCGGCATATAACGCTCCATAAAAAAGTTCAGCAGGGGCCGGCGCTGAAAGCCGTCGGCATTGGCGATCGTGACTCGATTCTCATGATGGTTCTCCGCTGACACCAAGCCCTTAGAGCCGAGCACTTCAATCCGCTGATCATAGCCATAGGTTGCCCGACGACTGTTCGAAATCACTGCTTGACGCCCAGATGCAGTGGTCAGCAAGATATTGGCGCTGTCGTAATCGCCCGCCTTACCGATCTCGTCATCGACCAGAACCGATGCTGCAGCCTGGACTGTGGTTACCTCTTCGCCCAGCAACCAACGCGCCACGTCGAAGTCATGGATGGTCATATCGCGGAAGATACCGCCGGAACGCTTGATATAATCGACCGGAGGCGCGCCAGGGTCGCGACTGGTAATGGATACCATCTCGACCTTGCCGATCGCACCGTCATCGATTGCCGTTTTAACCCCGATAAAATCCGGGTCGAAGCGGCGATTAAAACCGACCATCAAAGTACCCTTGGTCTCATTGACGACTTTTAAGCATTCCTTGACGCGCTGCAAACTGAGATCGACAGGCTTCTCACAAAACACCGCCTTGCCGGCGCGACAGAACTGTTCGATCAGGTCAGCGTGGGTGTCCGTCGGGGTGCAGATAATCACACCGTCGACATCATTCGCCGCGGCGATATCATCAATGGTCCGAATATCACAGCCATATTGATCTGCCATTGCCTGCGCAGCGGCGGCAAAGGGCTCCGCGATGGCGACCAGGGTGGCGCCTGCTGTTGCAGCGATGGCAGCAGCATGCGCCTTACCAATGCGCCCTGCACCCAAAATACCAATGCGAATTGTCATGATTTTGCTCCGTTAGGCCCGGCCTAAACATATAATTGTTGAGTAAGATTAAAAATACGTCCGTTAACCGGCAGATGCTTAGGCATCCACCTCGTACGCAGGGTCGGTTTTTGCGCCAGTAATATAGGCGACAACATCCTCACCCGAGGTATCTTCTTTGCGCAGGTTAGCGACAATGCGGCCACGTCGGAACACCACGATGCGGTCGACTAGATCAAAGACTTGGCGCATATTATGCGAGATTAGGATCAATGGCTCACCGGCCTCCTTGAGCGTCCGGACAATATTTTCCACCTGCGCCGTCTCCTGCACACCCAGGGCGGCCGTCGGCTCGTCCATGATGGTCAGTTTTGAATGGAAGGTCGCAGTACGCGCAATCGCGACGCACTGACGCTGGCCGCCCGACATATTACTGATCGGGTTATCGACGTTAGGAATCTTTACGCCGGTACGCTCGAGTGATTTGAGCGTCTCGCTGCGCATTGCCTTAAAATCCAAAATCGAAAAGGGCCCACATTTAAACAGGAACTTTTCACGACCCAAAAATAAATTATCCGGCACGTTCAGCGCGTCGGCTAAGGCTAGGTTCTGGAACACCGTTTCAATGCCAGCTTCTCGTGCTTCGAGCGGGCCGGCGAAATCAACCGCCTGGCCATCAAAATAAACCTTGCCAGAACTGCGTTGCTCGACGCCAGTAATCTGCCGTACAAAGGTCGATTTACCGGCACCGTTATCGCCCATAATGGCGACGTGCTCACCTTGCCGGATCTCGAAGTCCGCACCCACCAGGGCCTGAACGCCACCGTAGTGTTTCGTGAGGCCTTCGGTTTTTAGAATTATATCGTTCATCTCGAAATCCTCTATTAATTACGCGCTGCTTGTTGCCGCGCTCGCCATTGATCGAGCAGCACGGCTGCGACAATAATGGCTCCCTTCGCCATCTCCTGGTAGAAAGCATCAAGCTTCATAAAGGTAAATCCAGAAATAATAACACCGAAAATCAACGCACCGATGCAAGTACCCAGTACCGAACCACGACCACCGGCGAGCGAAGTGCCGCCGATAACCGCCATCGCGATCGCATCCAGTTCGTACATCACGCCCATGCCAGATTGGCCAGTCAACGCCTTGGAACTGAGCACAATGGCCGCCAGGGCCGAGAGGAAACCGGCGATCGCATAGATTAGAACTTTGAGTCGATCGACATCGATGCCCGACATCCGCGCCGCCTGTTCATTCGAACCGATGGCGTAGGTATGCTTACCGTAGCGGGTATATTTGAGTAACAGGTGCATGACCAGGGCGGCACCTAAAAAGATAAACACCGGGGTCATACCTGCGCCAATCGCGGCGTAATCTTCCTGCAGATACGAAATAGGCTTACCTTTCGTGGTCCAGTTGGCCACACCCCGGGCAAACAGCATCATGCCTAGGGTGACAATAAAGGGCGGTATCTTACCGTACGCAATCAACAGACCATTGATCACCCCCGCGAGCAAACCTGCGGCCAGTGCCGCAACGATCGCAACAATAACGGGCAGATCAAGGAAGGCTATGCCCAACACAGGGGCGGTATTCTCCATTCCATATTGGTTAATGGAGCTCTGAGCAAACATCGTTCCGACCATTGCGGCAGCGCCAACAATTGAGCCCGAACTGAGGTCGATACCACCGGCGATGATCACCTGGGTCACACCCAAGGCAATGATGCCAATAATAGCAACTTGTAAAATAATGATTCGCAGACGCGCTTCGTTAAATAAGGTATCGATGCCGTCACGAGTATTGAAAAGGAAACTATCACCAACAAAGAGTCGACCCAGTATCTCAAACAGTAAAACAATTACCACGAATGCAACAAAGACATTTAGTTCGGGTGGACGATGACGTTTCTTAGGGTCGTACTTAAGACCGCCAAGACCATGTGCTAAACCAGCCATGACACTATCTCCTGGGGATTATGGGGAAGTATGTTTTTGAAAAGAATAGGGGCTCAAGAATGAGCCCCAGTATAACAATCTTACTTAGTTTCGGTTCGCGTACTGATCCGCATTTGACGGTACGACGAGCTCGAATGGCACGTATACTTCACGGTCAACTTTTTCACCATTGAGCAGCTTGATGGCCGCGTTTACAGCGCCTTCGCCCTGAGCAGCAGCGTTCTGGAAGACAGTTACATCCAGATCTCCGCCTTTCATTGCAGCGATTGCATCATCGGTTGCGTCAACACCACCGATCACCACTGTATCCATATCGATACCAGCAGATTTCAATGCTTGAACAACACCCATCGCCATTTCGTCATTGTTCGCGATAACGAAGTCGAACGGCTCGCCAGTAGACAACCAGTTAGTCATGATGTCTTGTGCTTTAGTACGCTGCCATTGACCGGTCGTCTTTGGTGCGACCAAGGTCATGAAGTTACACATATCCAAGCCCATTACTTGCTCGGCATCCGCAGTACGCTGAATGGCCGCTTCAGAGGTCAACTGACCCATCAGCAAGTAGCCGCGAGCGCCGCCTGCTTTGCCTTCGGCACGCAGTTGGTTACACATTGCAAAAGTTTGCAGCGTACCAGACTCGATCTCATTTGAGGCAACATAGGCCGCCATAGAACCCAACTGCTGGATCGGTATTGGCTTACGGTTAACGTAGATAGCTGGGATGCCGGCATCGGCCAATGCTTTAGTCATTGGTTGGGCCGCTGAAGAATCGACCGACTGGATGATGACCGCATCAACGCCGTTGGCGATAAAGTTATTGACCTGGTCTATCTGACGACCTTGGTCGTTGTTTGCATCGACTTGAATCATTTCATGACCCAATGATTCCGCATAGGCTTCTGCACCGTTGCGCAAAATGGTCGAGAACTTGTCATCAAACAGATAAGCCGCGTACCCGAAGGTTAACGTGTCAGCTGCGTGAGCTTGGGCAAACAAAGCAGAGGCGAGACTAGCCGCCAGTAATGTTTTTTTCATCTTTATCTCCGGCAGGTGTCTGGTCCACCCGTTAATTTTTTTTATTGTCCAGAACCCCAAGTGGGGCAACCTCTCTATCCAAACACTTATTTAGAGCTTTTGCAACCGGTTGCAAGCAGAAACTACCAGCTTCGCCCTAACCCTGCGGCCTGTACGAATTGTGCTGATCTTTCTTGGCTTGCAAACCCTGTGTTGCAGCTACCGAAACACTCTAGCAACAATAATTTCAAATCACAATAATTTAGAATAAATATTCCAATAAGTTTTGATAAGCCTCATTTTGGTGCGCAAACCCATTGTCGGCGGCCCAATCAAAGAGGCCCCTTGCAGGGCACGAATAGCGGGTCGATCAGGTGTGCCGGCCAACGGGTTAAGCCTTGACGCGAGTCGGATCGGTCAGACCTATGGCCAGGGCCTGAGCCACGCAAAGCGAAGCCGACAAGGACCGAATGCCATGAATCGACGCTTCTTGCACTGCCAGGACCGCAGTCGCCTGTGCCGCAAGTGGACTTAAGTGGCTGTCGGTGATCAGTACCACGGGTATGCCGCGGGCAAAGGCATCGCGGGCAACGTTCTGCGTTTCTTGGCCATAGGGATGAAAACTGATCGCAATGAGAACATCATTTGCGCCCATTGAGCTGGCTTGCTCCTGCGTCAAGCCACCCACACCATCAATTAAAAACGCGCGCCGTTCCGCGTGACGCAGCGCATAGCCAAAATAAGAGGCGACAACAAAGGCCCGGCGCACGCCCATCACATAGATGGTCTGGGCGTCATTGAGCAGCTGCTCGGCCTTTTCAAGCTGAGCCAGGTCGACATCTGTCACCAGTTGGTCCAAGGCTGAGGAATTTGCTGCGGAAAACTGACGCAACAGGCTGATCGGGTTGGCATCGGCCTGGTCACCCTCGGACTCTCGGGCGATGCGCATTCTGTCGTTATAACTGGGCGCCTCGGCGCGCAACTGCTCTTTGAATAGATTTTGCATTTCTGAAAAACCACTGTAGCCAAAAGAGCTCGCAAAGCGCACGAGAGTGGACGGGTGCACCCCGGCATCACGCGCAATCACCACGACGGTGCCGAACGCAATTTCGTTGGGGTGATCGAGCAGGTACTGGGCGACCTGGAACAAACGTTTACTCAAGTTTGTCTGGTTTGCCGTGATTTGCGCTTTAAGTTCAGCGAGCGTCTTAGCAGGCGTGTGTGTCATTATCGATGCGCTCTCTTAGTATTTGTGGCGGTTAAATCCACTGACCTAAACATCATCTATAAAAAATCTGCCGAAAAATGGTCTGGCTTGAGGCATACTCCTACTCAGCCTATTGTCTCGGCTACCATCGTTATTCAAGCTCGCATTAAGGTTTTAAGATGATTAGAGATCAAGATTTAGAGTTCTTTCGCCCGGTCTGGCGGCGCTATGCTGTCACCACAGTCTGCCTGTTGTGGACCCTTTTCGAATGGCTGGTTGCGGGCAGTCCATTTTGGGGCATGCTCACGGGTGCCATGGCAATCTATTGCTATTACCGCCTATTCTACACCTTCGAGCTGCCCGAAGCGCCTGAACAATAGCGTTATTGAGGCGACTACGGATTGGCTTTGTCGCCCCGCCAACGACTGTAGCGCGCCTCTTACGGCGCCCTAACGTGAGGCCTTCAACTTATCGGCTTCGATAATCCAGGCGTGATCCGGATCGTTGTGGAAAATCCACTCTCGCGCTGGCCCGGCCATCACATTGAGATAGTAAGAGGTATAGCCGTGCGGTGCGCCAACGGGATGGTAGCCCTCCGGCACCATAACCACGCCGTGATTCTCAATCGCCATGGTCTCGTCAATCGAGCGATTGTCGGTATAGACGCGCTGGAAAACAAAGCCCTGATCTGGATCGATACGATGGTAATAAGTCTCCTCGAGTTTTGTCTCCGTTGGTGCCAGATCCCGATCATGCTTGTGCGGCGGGTAGCTCGACCAGTTGCCATCGGGTGTGATGACTTCACACACCAGAAGTTTTTCAGCCGCCATATTACCGAACAAAATATTGCATACGTGACGTTGATTGGTGCCGATGCCGCGTGTTTCAAATCGAGTATCAGCCGGGGTGATCAGCCGGGCTGGGTACTGTCCCATGGCCGGCGCTGAACATACAGCAAGTTCCAAATCGGTTTCCGCAGTTACCTCGTAGGCATCCGACGGCGGCACATAAACCGCGTATGGCGCTTTTTGTTCGAATAGGCTGGTGCGTTCACCGATATGCGACCAAGACTCTTTTAGCGTCTTAACGCTCGCCTTGCCAGTGAGAATAACCAGACAGACCTCATTGTTGAGGGAGTCGGCCTTGAGTGATCGCCCCGCCTTCAGCTTATAAACCTCGAAACCAACGTATTCCCAACCCGCTGACTCTGGCGTGATATGTTGAATTCGGCCATTTTGATCGGGCTCTGATACAGGTGACAGTAAACGAGACATAGTTTCCCTCAATTGGTTGGTTTGCTCTGGCACGTGACGGACCCACAAACGATTCAGCGTGCGCGCTGATGTCGATCGATACTAAAGGCTCTTTGTTCAGGACTAAAGCTCTTTTTAGAATTTTTATTCTATTTTATGGTCTTTTTCGAATGAAATTGATCATTTAGTGTTCATCGGTCGCCCTAAGGTACTGATATTGTTTGCGAAAGTTACATTGTGAAATGTAGTTTCCAGATATTTGACTAAATAGAAAAAAAATTCTATTCTGTCGTATCTAAAAAATTTTATCGCCAAAATTTTCTGCGCTCTGCCCCCACAGATACCTATAAAAGCAGAGAACTAGACATACAGAGGACTAAAAAAAATGAGCGACCTAAAAAAGACTGTCGGTGCGCGTAATCTCGATATTATCTGTGTCGGCCGCGCCGCGGTAGATCTGTATGGCCAACAGATCGGCGCTCGCTTAGAAGACATGGGCAGCTTTGCGAAATACCTCGGTGGCTCATCGGGCAACATTGCCTACGGCACCGCCCGCCTGGGTTTGCGCTCGGCCATGCTGACCCGCGTCGGTGACGAGCATATGGGTCGTTTTGTGCGCGAGGAGTTTGACGCTGCCGGCGTCGACACCAGCCATGTCATCACCGATAGCGAACGCCTAACCGGCCTGGTAATTCTGGGCATAAAAGATCGCGACACCTTCCCGCTCATTTTCTATCGTAACGACTGCGCCGATATGGCCTTAAGCAAAGACGATTTTACGCCAACCTTTATCGCCTCGAGTCGCTCACTGTTGATTACCGGTACCCACCTGTCTAAGCCTTCGACATTTCAGGCCTGTATGACCGCCATCGACTATGCCAAGGACGCCGGCACCAAGGTCGTGCTCGATATAGATTACCGCCCTGTACTGTGGGGGCTGACTGGCATGGGCGAGGGCGAGAACCGCTTTGTCTCCGATGCCAATGTCAGCAAGCACCTGCAAAGCGTCTTGCCTTATCTCGACCTGATCGTGGGAACCGAGGAAGAGGTGCATATAGCCGGCGGCACGACCGATACCATCGCGGCACTGAAAACCATTCGCCGACTCACCAATGCCACCATTGTCCTCAAGTTAGGCGCCCTGGGCTGTACCGTGCTCGACGGCGACATTCCGCCATCTGAGGCGGATTTCGATGTCTTCACAGGCGTTCGGGTCGATGTATTAAATGTGCTTGGGGCCGGCGATGCCTTTATCAGCGGCTTCTTACGCGGCTGGCTAAACGGCGAAGATCACCAAACCTGTTGCCAGTATGCCAATGCCTGCGGGGCGTTGGTGGTATCTCGTCATGGCTGTGCGCCGGCCATTCCGTCCGCCGAAGAGCTTGATTATTATATCGAACATGCCGCGGATATTGCTCGACCCGACACGGACCGCGAGCTCAACTATTTGCATCGAGTGACCACCCGGCGCAAAGCGAAGTGGCATGAAATATTCGGCCTGGCCTATGACCACCGAATTCAACTCTTTAATATGGCTCGAGAAACCGGCACCGATGAGCAGCGCATCAACCTACTTAAGCAGCTCTTGGTCAAGGCCACCCAGCACGGTGCCGACGCGGCCCAGCTCGATGGCAATATCGGAGTGCTGATCGATGATACCTATGGGCAAGAGGCGCTCAATGATCTCACCGGACGAGGCTGGTGGATCGGTCGGCCGGTCGAGTTGCCGACCTCTAACCCCATTGAATTGGAAGGCGGACGGTCGATCGGCAGCCGATTGCGCGAGTGGCCGCTGGAGCATGTGGTCAAGTGCTTAATCTTCTACCATCCCGACCAGCCGCAAGAGCAGCGCAATCTGCAAGAGCGTCAGGCCAAGGAACTCTACGAAGCCTGTTGCGTCTCTGGTCACGAGTTACTGCTCGAACTGATCCCGCCTCGAGAGCTGGCACAGGATGAAGACACCTTGGTGCGGTCGCTGCAACGATTCTACAATCTGGGCATTCGACCCGACTGGTGGAAGCTGCCGGCACCCTCTGCGGCCACTTGGGCTAAGTTGACTCAATTGATTCAGGCCCGAGCGCCGCATTGCCGCGGTATTCTGTTGTTAGGCCTGGATGCCCCTATTGAAGAGCTCAAGCGCGACTTTGCCAACTCCGCCGGGTTTGATATCTGCAAAGGCTTTACCGTCGGGCGGACCCTTTGGGCCAAGGAGAGCTATCGCTGGTTGGCGAATGAGATTAGTGACGAACAATTTATCGAACAGGTCGGCAATAACTACTTCGATCTTATTCAACACTGGCGGAATCGCGGTTAGGTTGGCCCAGCCACAGAGCCGCCGATTTAAACTAAAACCACACACATTTTATCAGCCAGCTTGCGGTCCAAACCCGGCTGGCGCTGAGGAGTAATGACATGACGGTACGCATCGGTATTAACCCGCTGACCTGGACCAACGACGATCTTCCCGCCTTAGGTGCGGATACATCGCTGGAAACCTGCCTTTCCGAGGGCAAGCTGGCCGGTTACAGCGGCTTCGAACTGGGTCAGAAATTTCCTCGCCAAGCTGAGATTCTCAGCCCTATTCTCGACGCCCATGGCCTGGTACTGGTCTCGGGCTGGTACAGCAGCCTACTGCTGGAGCGCAGCGTTGAGGATGAGATCGCCGCGCTACAGGATCATCTGAACTTACTCAAGCAACTGGGCTCGACCGTAATGGTCTATTGCGAGGTCAGCCGCTGCATCCATGGCGATCTGGACACCCCGGTCAGCAAGCGTCCGAAGATGACCGAGGCTGAATGGCCGGAGTTTCTTACGCGGATCAACAAGGTCGGCGAATACCTACAAAGCCAAGGCGTGGCCTTGGCTTACCACCACCATATGGGCACGGTAATTGAGACCGAGGACGATATCGATCGCCTGATGGCCGGTACCTCCGAGGCCGTCGGTCTGTTACTCGACTCTGGCCACCTAACCTTTGCCGGCGGGGATGTTGTTGCGGTCGCAACCCGACATGCGCAGCGTATCAAGCACGTGCACTGCAAGGATGTTCGTAAGGCAGTGTTAGCGGACAGTAAAAACCGTAATTTGAGCTTCTTAAATTCGGTTTTGAATGGCACCTTTACTGTGCCCGGCGACGGCTTTATTGACTATCCGGCTGTTTTTGCGGTGCTCAAGTCGCATAACTACAGCGGTTGGCTAGTCGTTGAGGCCGAACAGGATCCTGCTGTGGCGCATCCCCTGACCTATGCCAAGCTGGGCCATGCCAACCTGAGCCGACTCTGTGCCGACGCCGGTATTGACGTCGACGCTTAGGGTTGAATCGTAAGGGTGCCCATTATCGCTGGGTACCCGACCTGCCCTGGCTCTCCGCCAGGGTCGCTGCAAGCATGGCACACCCTAGCTCTTCAACTATTGGCTTCGGACGCCGGTAACTCACTGCTGGTTTCAACACTGATGTGCTTGAGAAACTCA